>NZ_JBNPVT010000019.1:0-130742 GCF_050434205.1 Paraburkholderia sp. GAS348 | reverse complement strand
CTCCCGTGGTATCGGTGTCGGCCACCGTCGCGCACTGCTGTTGCTCATGATGTGTCTCACACGTAACCCAAACGACGAAGCATTGCTACCTTGGAAGCTTCACAAAATGCCTCTGCCAATACCCGGTCGTGACGCAAGCGCACTTCAAAAGGGGTCTTGCTCGGTACGCCTGCCATCTGACATGCCTTGACCAACGGCATACCGTCGCGAACCAGTTGGACAACCCGGTAGTAATCGGAACCGCTGTACCGTGGCATCGTCACGTCCGTTGCGGTTGTCCGTCGATGTGAATCGCGGATACCTGTACTGGTCCCTTGAAAGCGCCCAGCCAGCCGGATTTGCTGCCAACGTACTCACGGATTTCGCGTCCACTGCGGTCAACAGTCACGACTTCACGTAACTCGCCTTTACGGTGCGGTTCATGCATCGCGTCCTCAATGATCTGTGGCGCGTATTTTCGAAGTAACGGACCATGCTGGCGGTCGAAAGTCAAAAACTTCTCGGAGTGCTGCGCCACCACGGCCAGCAAATCCTGCTCGTAGCTCTCCGGGGTGTGACTATGTTGCGGGAAAGACGGCACGGTCCTGGTTACCTGTAGAACCCTGTCGAGCCGATCACGTACCGCCTGAAATGCTTCCTTCTCATTGGGCTTGAATACCGCCTTTGGAGCGGGACCAAGCCAGTCTCGATCAATGCCCGTTTTCACAGGCAGCATGATTTCGGTGTCGAAATAGGAAGTCATAATCACAGTCCGTGTTCAACCAAAAATTGCTGATGCAACCGGCGCGTGCGTGCCGTGTCGTTGGTCAACGCGGTTTGCAATTGCACGACTCCGCAATAGGGAGCCATCCAGGAATCACGCTTGCTCACGCCCTCGGGCAGGCTGAAAGTAAAAATTGGCCGGTTGCTCAGGTCGAGTTCTCGATGTACGAACAGCCCTGATGCATCCATCGGCTGATCGTGGGCACTGGCACTATCAGCACGAACGACAGGGCGGCCACCCCGTGCGGCATGTCGGCGTTCAAGGTCGGCCCACTCGCGTTGGGTGAAAGCCCTGTAAATAGAATCGATCATGATCTAGCTCCGACAAAATCGGTTATGAATCTGCTGTTGCACTGCGTGCGCGTACGCACTTACGAGTGCCGGTTCCGCGTCGAGCCAGCGGTAAAAACTCGTTCGTCCGATACCAGCCTGTTCGCATGCCTGCAAAAGCGGCTTGCCGTTTGCCACCGCCGCCAGGATCGAATCAATCACGGCATCGGGAACCATGCGGCGTGGTACGGCAGAGGTTTCTTCAATCAAGATGGACTCCAAACGAACAGGTGTTTCATGAGTCAATTGTCCCGGACCAAATGAAGGGCCGCAATTCAATGGAGGCATCAACATGCGAGAAGTGTGGGGTAACTCGCAAATCTGCCCGCCACCGCCCATGCAATTGATTGCACTACTAATTTTCGTCGGCCAGCGAATCGGCCCGTCTTTCTGCAATGACATCTGAATCCATTGTGGCGGTGATCCAGAATTCATCTTTGTTTTTCACCATGCCTCGTGCCGTCATTTCTTCGGCTGTCATGCATCGCCGGTCTTTTCCAAAGTCACCCGTTCGATGCCTGTCGAATGAATAGCTCGAATTGAAGTACTCGCCACACCCTCCACACCGGTTTCTGTCACCACTCAGTTTCATGACGTCCTCCTTCTACTAGGAATGCCTTTGCAGGGTCGCGGTAAACGACCAGGACGGGCTTGTGGGGGCTGGAGGTCACTACCCTACCTTGACGCTCACCAGCCCTCCAAATCGCCCTCATGCCGCTTGCGCCTCCGCGTGCTTCAGCCCCTGGAACATCGTTGCCTTGGTCTTCGCTGCCTTCTCCGCTGCATGCTTCGCAGCTACTGCGGTCCTGGCATGCTGCTTCGCTGCCGCTGCTGCAAGTGCGGCTTGCTGGGCCATCTGATCGAGCCAGTCCTGATGCGTATATCCCTCGCTGTCGTAATCGCCAGCACATGCCACCGCAGGCTCTACGGCCTCGGCCGTGCCGACACATACGTCCACCTCTGCGGACGGCGTGGCGGTCGCTGGCGTGGCCTTGGGGTAGCATTCAAGTAACTCAGGGTCAGCCAGAAAGACAAGGATGTGTTTGGTGAAGAACTTGAAATTGGGTTCTGCCGGTGCGTTAAGGTCTTTCTCCTCCAGATATTCGAACACGGCACAAATACCCGGCCAGTCCCTCGCCCCCAGAATCAAGCTCTCAAGCGTGTCAGTCTTGTCATGTGGACTGGTCTTCAGGCCGTGCTCGATGCGTTCGATCATGCTGCACTCATCGTCATCAAGCATCTTCCGGTAGCTGGCTACCAATCCGGCGCTGAGACAGGTCTTGAGGAGGTCGTCCATGTCGTGAGTCTTTACCATCCGGTTGTAATGCACCCAGTCACCATTCGATGTAACTACCTTGGGTTTGGGTCCGGTTTTCTTCTTTTCAATTTTCGGGGACTTCACAACGGCGTCAGGGGGTGATTCCGGGTTTTGACTCTCGCTGGTCGCCTGTTGGGGTTCAGGAATTGCCCCTGTCGGGTCGTCCGAAGGAAACCCTTGTTTGTATATTTTTTCTTTTGTTTCCTTCTGCTGGTTACCTTCTGTACTTGGGGTGTTGATATCAGCATCCGGTGGGGTGTTGATTTCAACACCCGGTCCCACGTACAGGTAATGTGGACTCCGCACCTTGGCGAAGTACCCATGACTGATTTCCAGTAGAGGCACGTCATTGATTTTGGCTGCAAGCGCTTTCTTGACTGCTGTTCTCGCCTGTTGTTTTGAACACCCACCAAAGAACGACTGCCAGTAAGGGAGTGTGTACGCCTTGGCGCACTTGTGACGCTTGGTGTTGTACTTGATATGGTGGACCATGGTCGCTGCCATCGCATCGAACCCACATGCACGTAGTTCGCCTAGATCGTAGTGACGATCTGAGTCTGAGGGGAGACCTACAGCGGTGCGGGGTTTCTTCGCTGCGGCATTTGCAATCAATTGCGCGGCGGCAACGGCCTGCGTTTTGATTTCTGAGTGATTCACGATGCACCTCATGACATACAAACACGGTTGATGGACTGTCATGAAGGGTCTAGAATAGGAGTCCTCATGACAGAGCCTAGGGACCGTCCTGCAAAGACGCCCAAGGAATACAAGCCCGGTCCCCGTCAAAAGGAATCGGGCTTCTTTTTTGCCGTGTCTGTGTTTAGCCGTCCACGTACGTGGCTCGGTGCTGCGACTTCTACCGCCAGAAACGAAAAGCCCCGTGAAAGCGCTTTGTTCATAGCTGGCTGGGCAAGCCATGATGATCGACCCTGTGCAAGGGGGTGGGGCCTGTGGCCGATCAACACTTTGAGCTATGAACGAAACGTTCTCTACGGGGCTGGTGCAGCGCCCCACCCATCTATATCCACACGTGTGACAGGTTGCCTAGGCCGGTCACCAAGGAAGTCTAGAACACCAGCGGATCGGCGTTTTCGACCAAAACGGCGGACGCACGAAAAGACGCAAAAAACGCACTTTTTCGTTGCTAGGTGTAAACCCCATTAGGGTTTTTAGCTGTCGAAGGTTCGCAAATTGGCGTCACATGAAAACGAACTTGAGTTCGTCGCTGTGTGACTGCTCAACATCGGCGCGCGGCACTACCGGCGAGCGGCCCGCTGTTGAGGTCGTCTTGTGCCGGATGTTCATTCGCTTGCCGCCGATGTGCCACAACAGCCTAGACTCGATATTTGTCGGCGAGAAATTCAAAATACCCCATGTGTTCGTATTTTTTCTCTTTTACAAGTTTAGAGAATTCCTTGAAATCTCGATAGTTTTGCTCATCTCTAATAATTGCTGCGGGCTTGAGATCCATGCGGCGATACTTTGCCAGCCAGTCCTTTGCAGAGGCTCGCACTTTCAAGAACGACAAGCCGAAATTAGTCCGCATTTCAACACGAGAAGTCATGACAATCTCCGTTTTTCGCATGGGCGTGTTTTCCTCTGGAAACGCATTCAGCCTCGTCATCCCGTCCCTGAAAAATGGTTTCGCCGCTCTATATGTTGCCGCAACGTTCTGATTGGCATTTTTAAAATAAATCGTACTGGTTGCCGAACACATTTGCAGGACGTTCAGAGCATAAACGTCTCGCACATTGCTGATGTTCACTGTCGCGCCATTCGTTCCGGGAGCGCTGTATATTGATGAGTCAAAGAGCATCAGTGTTCTTCTGTCATCGATGGGCAAAAATATCTGAAGCCCCTTCGCTCCGTATCCCGTGTTTGCAGCATAAGCACGAAAATTCAAGAATTGGTTGTACATAATCACGGGATTATCACTGACAATAAATCCCTCAGCCGTACAATTCAAAATCAGCCTTGGACTCAAGTCCAACAGCAATGGATAAAGCCCCATCGACATTGACAATGCGTGAACGGCTGGTTCTTTCATTCCGATGCGAAGATTATCTAAATTAATTCCTTCCGCTTTGGCTTTACCCGCAAACACGTGCTTAATGAATTTTTCGGCCATCTCGTCCATTTCGGCGGCAGCGTATGCGGTCCGTGCGCTTTGCATAAGAACAAAGATTAACAAATCCATCCGTGCTTGGCCGTCGCTCGGCAGGCGATCCGTTGCCGAAATTTCCTTCAATATTTCAGAAGCGCGACCCTCTATGCCGCCGATTTCTTTTTCAAACTTCGGGTCACGACCGTAAAAATAATCACGATAGCATTGGTTTGCAAGATTAGCCGAAATGATTTTCTTCTGTGTTTTCAGTACATACAGATTGATGCTATTTTCATCATCACTGAAACGACGCAAATAAAATTTCGGCACATAATGATGTTTTTTGTTGTCGGGCATCCGTTTGCACCCCCACCTACAATTGCAGGAAAATCACTAAAACGTCAATCGACCTTGACCACTGCCGAATCGTCAACCTCATCATCAGGGGTGTCGTCATAGTGATCCATTTCGGCATAAACCAGATAAGTCGCACCCTTGGGGACAATAAAAGTTTCTATCTCGTCGTAGTCGATACCAGGTTCCATAACGTACCCGTTTTCGTACTTTGAAACGATGTTGTGCGCGGCAAAGACCACGGGTAACTTGTCGTGATCGACCTGCCCATTGGCAAGGCCAGCCGGAAAGGTCTTCACCAGCACCTGAATATCCCCCTTCTTTCCGCCGTCCAGTTCAATCGGCACTTTGCCAAGGTTTTTTGGCTTGACGTGCACCACCAATAACCGCCGTGTGTCGTCATAGGGCATGACCTCGGCGGATACCGTGATATTCGGATTGGCTTCGTGCGTGTCTTCCACCGAAAAATTGTGGAACGCCCACCACGCGCCCACGGGTATCGCCACGGTGGACACGCACGCAAACACGATCTCAGCCCACGTCTTTACTTTCTCTAGCTGGAATGCCACGCCCCGCCCCCCCGCCGTGTCGTTGGGTTCTTTGTATGAAGGATCATACCAGGAGCGCCAGCCGCTGACTGTGGGTGGGGGTTTGTCGTGCATTCATTTGCAAATGTCACTAAGGGTGCGGCTCACCACGCCGCGCGGTCAGACGTTGCTGGACCTGCACCTAGTACGATTTGCAGTTAAGATTGTTAGTTTTCCGCCGTAAACACAGGAAAGCTGGCCTGCGCCGGGCATGAGACATGCAATCGACAACAATAGAAGAAATCACCAGTTGGATCACCAACGTTGACCAGTTGGTGCAGTCCGGTAAATGCAAATGCCCGAGTTTCTTCCGGCCACATCATTTCTTGGTGCTGGCGATGGAGTTGAAGCGGAGCGGGGCCACACATGTGGCGCTGCCGGCGACCTTCACGCGTTACGCGGCGCGGATGCGACTGTGGCAAGCAGTCAACATACAACCGCCAATTGTGGTAAGCGAGTACAATTCGCTCGGAAAGTTCCATCCAATCGAGCCATTGATCGACCAAAACGCGGTTGATGACACTAGCGAAAGCTTGGTCGAAATTTTTCGACGTGCCGGCATCGGAGAGGGTCCGGTGGATGGTGCTAGGACGGTGGTACGAGAGTTGCTTGGGAATTGTTTCGCGCACGCGGAGTCAGACAACGGCCTGCACGGTTTGGCCTGCGCACAATTCTGGTCACGCGGCAATATGGCGCAGATCGCGATATGCGATAGCGGCATAGGAATCCGGTCTTCGTTAGCGCAGAATGTGGAATACCTGGTCGAACTTGTGCGGCGCAACGCCTGCGAGTACGCCACTGAATATTCTGTGACAAGTAAGCCTGGCAAGGGGCATTCCGGTTACGGACTGACTTTGGCCAGGGACTTGATGGAACAGGGTAAGAACACCATTTTTGTAGTGTCACACGGCGAGTACTTCTATTCGTCTGGTGGTGTGAGCGGTAAAGGACAGATGCCTACCGCTCTGAAGGGCACGCTGGTGATATTGGAATGGGATACCACGGTGCCCTTGAACTTACGGCAAGTTTACGATGCTTGGCCGCTCCCGGAGGGGATGGATGATGACGACTTCGACCTTTAAAATCTGCGTACATGAGCATTTCCGCGTTTCGACTCGCCCGAACGGTGTCGATGCACGGACGTACGTCCTCAATGCGCTGAAGGATCATGACATCGTTGAACTGGACTTCCAGGATGCCCACCCGACGCCGTCCTTTGCGGATGAGTGCGTAGGCGTGCTTTGCGCGACCATCGGCTGGGAAGCCTTTCGCCAGCGGGTGAAGCTCACAAACGTGTCCGACGATTCGCGTGGCCTCATTAAGCACGTTATCGTGAAGCGTCGCACGGAACATCACGCGCATGCTTGAACGCTTGTGATCAAACAGGAAAAGCCCCTTTGGGGGCTTTTTTTTTCCCCGCGCCTCTAGTGACATTTGCAACCGAATGCGCGGCCCACCACCGCGCGGCGCTGCTGCGCTACAATGTGCGGACCATGCAAATCATCAGCAAGTACCCCTCTGGTTTGATCCTTCACGGCTGGCGTTGATCGCCACGCGTCTGTATTCCCGCGCGTCCGCGCACTGTCTGGCCCTGAGCGTTTTACCATCAGAGAACACCCTCGCCCCGCTGTGCGCCCATTTGATGGTAACGGTGATGGTAAAGAGGCACTCAGGACAGCACCAAAAACCCGTACATCCTTATTTCATAAGGGTTAGGAGCAAATCATGCTGCTAATGATCGACAACTACGACTCGTTCACCTACAACCTGGTGCAGTACTTCGGCGAACTCGGCGAAGACGTGCGCACCTATCGGAACGACGAAATCACGCTGGATGAGATTGCGAAGCTCAACCCGGAACGCATTTGCCTGTCGCCCGGCCCGAGCAACCCGCAACACGCGGGCATCACGCTCGACGTGCTGCGCGAGTTCGCCGGCAAGACGCCGATTCTCGGCGTCTGCCTCGGCCATCAGGCAATCGGCGAAGCATTCGGCGGCCGCGTGGTGCGCGCGCAAACCATCATGCACGGCAAGGTCAGCACGATCGAAACCGACTGCAAAGGCGTGTTCGCCGACCTGCCGAAGCATTTCGTCGTGACGCGTTATCACTCGCTCGCGATCGAACGCGAATCGCTGCCTGACTGCCTCGAAGTGTCCGCATGGACCGAAGACGGCGAAATCATGGGCGTGCGTCACAAGGAACTGGCCGTTGAAGGCGTGCAGTTCCATCCGGAATCGATCCTGTCCGAACACGGCCACGCCTTGCTCGAAAACTTCGTGAAACAGTCGAAGACAGCTCACCGCACCGCTTGAGGAAGAGAGACGAAATCATGTCGATTACGCCCCAGGAAGCGCTGCAACGCACGATCGAGCACCGCGAAATTTTCCACGACGAAATGCTGCATCTGATGCGGCTCATCATGCGCGGCGAACTGTCGCCCGTGATGTCGGCGGCGATCATCACCGGCTTGCGCGTCAAAAAAGAGACCATCGGCGAAATCACCGCTGCCGCTACGGTGATGCGTGAATTTGCCCGACACGTCGAGGTGCAGGACAACTCGAACTTCGTCGATATCGTCGGCACCGGCGGCGACGGCTCGCAAACCTTCAACATTTCCACTGCAAGCATGTTCGTTTCGGCTGCGGCGGGCGCCAAGGTCGCGAAGCATGGTGGCCGCAGCGTGTCGAGCAAGTCGGGCAGCGCGGACGTCCTTGAAGCACTCGGCGTGAATATCGATCTGCAGCCGGAACAGGTGGCGGCTTCGATTGCGGAAACCGGCATGGGCTTCATGTTCGCGCCGAACCATCATCCGGCGATGAAAAACATCGCGCCGGTGCGCCGCGAGCTCGGCGTGCGGACCATCTTCAATATTCTCGGGCCGCTGACCAATCCGGCCGGCGCACCGAATCAGCTGATGGGCGTATTCCACGCCGACCTCGTCGGCATTCAGGTGCGCGTGATGCAGCGCCTAGGCGCGAAACACGTGCTGGTGGTGTACGGTATGGACGGCATGGACGAAGTCTCGCTCGGCGCAGCCACGCAAGTCGGCGAACTGCGTGACGGCGAGGTGCACGAATACGAGATCCATCCCGAAGACTTCGGCATGCAGATGGTGTCGAACCGCACACTGAAAGTGGCCGACGCGGCCGAATCCAAACTGATGCTGCTCGAAGCGCTCGACAACAAGCCGGGCGTCGCGCGTGAAATCGTCACGCTGAACGCGGGCACGGCCCTCTATTCGGCGAACGTGGCGGCGTCGATTGCAGACGGCATCCAGTTGGCGCGCGAAGCGATCGCGAGCGGCAAGGCTCGCGCGAAGGTCGACGAACTGATCCGCTTCACCCAGCAATTCAAGCAGTAACTACGTAGCGAGATACTCATGAGCGACATCCTCGACCGCATCATCGCGGTCAAACGCGAAGAAGTGCGCGTGGCCGAACAGAGCGCGCCGCTCGAAGCACTGCGCCTCGAAGCTTCGTCGCGCGACATCCGCGATTTCGTCGGCGCATTGCGCGCGAAACACGCGGCAGGTCTGGCCGCTGTCATTTCCGAAGTGAAGAAAGCGAGCCCGTCGAAAGGCGTGCTGCGCGAAAACTTCGTGCCGGCCGAGATTGCCCGTTCGTATGAAAAGCACGGTGCAGCCTGCTTGTCCGTCCTCACCGACGTGCAGTTCTTCCAGGGCAGCGTGGCGTATCTGCAGGAAGCGCGCGCCGCCTGCAGTCTGCCGGTGCTGCGCAAAGACTTCATCGTCGATCCGTACCAGATCGTCGAGGCTCGCGCGATGGGTGCAGACGCGATTCTGCTGATTGCCGCCGCTTTGGAAACCTCGCAGATGCAGGACCTGGAAGCGCTCGCGCATTCGCTGGGACTCGCGGTGCTGGTCGAAGTGCACGACAGCAAAGAGCTGACGGAAGCGCTCACGCTGAAGACGCCCCTGATCGGTATCAACAACCGCAATCTGCGCACCTTCGAAACATCGATCGAGACGACCATCGGCATGCTCGACTCGATTCCTGACGACCGTATCGTCGTTACGGAGTCGGGCATTCTGTCGCGTCAGGATGTCGAGCGTCTGCGGGCGATGGACGTGCATACGTTCCTCGTCGGCGAGGCATTCATGCGCGCAGAAGAGCCGGGCGTGGAACTTGCGCGGATGTTTTTCTAAACGCAGGTTCAACACGCAGGCTACGTAGCGGAGCAAGTCATGGGCATGGAACGTGAAATCAAGCTGACACTGCCGGTGAGCCAGGTGAGCGCGGCGACGCAGTGGTTCGTCGCGCGCACCGGCGACGAGGGCCGCCCGATCGAGTTGGCGAATATCTACTTCGACACGCCGAAACTGGCGCTGGCTAATTCGAAAAGCGCGCTGCGTCTGCGGCATACGCCGGACGGCTGGCTGCAAACCTTTAAGACAGTGGGCAACGCCAAGGATGGTCTGCACAGCCGGCACGAATGGGAAATGGCGGTGGCAGGCGAAAAACTCGAAATCGACGCACTGCTGCACGCATGCGACGAACCTGCTGCCGCTGAGGCCTTGCGCCGGGCGGCGCCGGAGTTGATCGAACTGTTCCGCACGAACTTCAGGCGCACGCTGTGGCATATCGAACTGGAAGGCTCGGAAGTCGAAGCCGCGATCGACCAGGGCGACGTTATTGCTGAGGTGAACGGCGAGGCGCGCCACGCCCCGATTTCCGAAGTCGAACTTGAACTGAAAACCGGCGACGAAACGGCGCTTAATGTGCTGGCGAAAGAACTCGGCAAGCAGGTAGATGGGCTGGCTCCAGACAATATCAGCAAAGCTCAGCGCGGCTATCAATTGCGGGCGGGTTAGACCCTCGGCGTCTGCGACGCGTGGGTTTGTGTCGCTACGTTTGTTTCCGCATTTCTGTTCGCAATACAGCCAGCCCCGCCGCCGGTCGCACGCCAGCACAATGCGCGGTCTTGCGCCGCACAAACTTGAGCTAGCCGGCGTTTGCTGCGACACTTCCCCGCCATGACCTCAGCTTCCCGCACCCGCTCCAATCCGTCGCAAGCCTCGTTGTTCGGCGACGCCTCTGCCACGCCGGCCGTCGCAACAGCGCAGCCCCAGCAGACACCCGCAGCCGCCGGCGCACCACCACCGACGCTCGAAGCCCAATTCGCCGCCCTGCCCCCGGCCTGGCGCGCACACCTTACGCCGTTCATCGAAAGCGACGCCTACGCGCCGCTGTGCCGTTTCGTCGACGGTGAGCGGGCGGCCGGCAAAACCGTCTATCCTGCCGACGTCTTCCGGGCTCTGCGCCTCACCAGTCCGGACGAAGTCAAAGTCGTGATCCTCGGCCAGGACCCGTATCACGGCGAAGACCGCGGCACGCCGCAAGCACATGGCCTGGCGTTTTCAGTGGCGCCGAACGTGCGCACGCCGCCGTCGCTGCGCAACATCTTCAAGGAAATCGCCGCGAGCCTCGGCCACGAGCCGCCGCGTCATGGCTGCCTCGACACATGGGCCAGACAGGGCGTGCTACTGTTGAACACCGTGCTAACCGTCGAGCGCGATTCGGCCGCGAGTCACGCGAAACGCGGCTGGGAGAAATGCACCGACACGCTGATCCACGAACTGGCCATGCGCCATGACGGCCTCGTATTCATGCTGTGGGGCGCCCATGCGCAAGCCAAACGCGCGCTGCTCGGCGGCAAGTCGCATTACGTGCTGGAGGCGCCGCACCCGTCGCCGCTGTCGGCGCATCGCGGCTTTCTCGGCTGTGGGCACTTTGCGTCGGCTAACGAATATCTCGTGAAGCACGGCCGTACGCCGATCGATTGGCGCTTGCCCGACGAAGCGCAGATGCTGGCGTAAGGCTAATCGCGCGAGACACGCCGACGCCGGGCAGCAACTGTAAACCGGGGGCCAAGGACCGCTAGTCCAGGATCACAGCCGCAAAAGCAAAACGCCACGGAACTCATATCCCGTGGCGTTTTTTCATCCCACCGCGCCGCGATCACGCGGCGCGAGATAAACCTCAAACTTTACGCAGCAGCGATCGCTTCACGCGCGCTAGCCAGCGCTGCATCTGCAGCGTCCGGGCCCATGTTCAGGCCTTCGGCGTAGATGAAGTTCACGTCGGTCATGCCGAGGAAGCCCAGGAAGCTCTTCAGATACGGCGTTTGGCTGTCGTTCGGGGTGCCTGCATACTTGCCGCCACGAGCCGAAACGACGAACACCTTCTTGCCCTTCACAAGACCTTCCGGACCATTCGCCGTGTACTGGAACGTGATACCGGCGCGTGCGATGAAGTCGAAGTACGTCTTCAGTTGCGACGAGATGCCGAAGTTGTACATCGGGGCGCCGATCACGACGACGTCGGCGGCTTGCAGTTCGGCGATCAGTGCTTCGCTGCGCGCAGACATCGCGGCTTGTTCCGGCGTGCGCTGGTCAGCCGGCGTGAAGAACGCGCCGAGGACGGCGTCGTCCAGATGCGGCAGCGGTTCAGCTTGCAGGTTACGGACGACGACTTGCGCGCCCGGATTCGATTGTTGCAGCTTTGCGGTCAGCTCGTTGACGAGCAGCGTCGAGTTTGCGCCTTGCGAGCGGGCTGCCGAGTTGATTTGCAGGATCGTGGTCATGGTTGACTCCAGTAGGGGCGCGCAGTGTTGCGCGAGTGGAGCCATTGTGGTTTTTTACTGCCCCGGGAAAAAGCCACCCGGCAGCGAAGGATTGTTGCACTGGTAGAACAATCCCCCGCTTTGAACCGCCGACTAGCACCGCCGAGATTACGATCAACTTGCGATCCAGCGCTCCCGCGCCTTGCGCGCGGCAGCCCGCTTGTCGCTCACGGCGAGCTTGTAGCGCGACACCTCAGGCCCGTCCAGCTTGACTTGCGCGGTACGCAGTTCGTCGCGGCGGAAGGCATGGACTTCGACTTTTGCACCCGGCAAATAGCGCGACAGCAGCGAATCAAGATTCGAGCCGGTTACGCGCAGACCGTCGAGCGCGATCAGCACGTCGCCCGCCGAGAGGCCGGCTTTTTGCGCGGCGCCGCCGTCGTGAACCGCCGCCAGTGTGCAATCCGCGCCGCCGCGCACGCGCGCGCCGAGCGACGGCTTGCCGTTCTTTTCCAATTCCGGCGCGAGCGTGACGCCGAACGGCACGAGCAGCGTCTCGAGGGGCAGATCGCCCGTGCCGTACACAGCTTCGGCGAACAATTCGCCCAGCTGCACGCCGGTCGCTTCGGCAAAAATCGTCTCGATCTCACCTTCTTCGACGCCGACGGGCTTGCCACGATAGAAGTCGCGCCCAAACCGCTGCCACAGCAGGCGCATCACGTCGTCGAGCGATTGGCGGTTATTGGTCTGCGCGCGAATCGTCAGATCGAACGCGAGCGCAACCAGCGAGCCCTTGGTGTAATAGCTGACAATCGCGTTCGGCGCGTTTTCATCCTGCCGATAGTATTTGACCCAGGCGTCGAACGAGCTTTCGGCCACCGTCTGCTTCAGACGGCCACTGCCCCGCAGCACGCCGCCAATCACCTTGCCGAGCATGCCGAAATACTCGTCTTGCGAGATCAGGCCGCTGCGCACGAGGATCAGGTCGTCGTAGTAAGAGGTGAAGCCTTCGAACAGCCACAGCAGCGGCGTGTAGTTTTCGACGCTCAAGTCGTACGGCGCAAACACGGCCGGCTTGATGCGCTTCACATTCCAGGTGTGAAAGTATTCGTGGCTGCACAGGCCGAGGTAGGTTCGGTAGCCCTCGGTGGCCGCGTCGCGGCCTACCACCGGCAGATCGCCGCGATTGCAGATCAGCGCGGTCGAGGCGCGATGTTCCAGTCCGCCATAACCATCGGTGACGGCCTGGGTCATGAACACGTAACGGTCCATGGGCGCCTTCTTCGACTTCGGCTCGAACAACGCGATCTGCGCTTCGCAGATGCGCTTCAGATCGGCGGACAGACGCGCCATATCAAGCCCGACCACGCGCCCCGCGACCACGATATCGTGTGGTACGCCGTGCGCCTTGAACGTCTCCAGCGCGAACTCACCCAACGTGACCGGGTGATCGATCAGCTCGTCATAGTTCTGCGCGCGATACTCGCCGAAGCCGTAGCGCTTCGTGCCGCGCATCTCCGGTAGCGCGGTCGCGACACGCCAGTTGCGATGCGCCGCGCCTTCCGGCTTCTGGATATCGACCACACACTGTGCTTCCTCGTGACCGAGCGGCGACAGGAACACGCTGGTGCCGTTGAAAAAGCCCGTCGTCTCGTCAAGATGCGCCGCGCGCACCGACAGATCCCATGCATACACCTCGTAGCGCAGCGTTAGCGCGCCTTTGACCGGCGCTGCCTGCCACGTGTGCTTGTCGGTCTTTTCGACGCGCACCTTCCGCCCCGCGTCATTGGTGGCGCGCAGCGTGACGATGTTGCGGGCAAATTCGCGCACCATATAGCTGCCGGGAATCCACACCGGCAGCATGAAACGCTGGCCGGCCGGATCGGGATCGGCAACGGTCACGGTGACTTCGAACAGATGGGCGGCGGGTTGTTTGGGAACGATGGTGTAGCGGATCGGCTTCATCGGCGGCGATTAGGAAGTTTCTGGCGGAGCGGTTCAGGGCTTGATGTGAAAGGAGGCGCACTGCGCGCCTCCTTTCTTCGACTTGTGCTGCGTGCTCAGTGCACGGCGGACATTTCCTTGTCCAGACGGTCTGCCGGCACGGCGCCGGGCAGACGGCGGCCGTCGGCGAGGAACACGGTCGGCGTGCCGTCGACGTTCATCGCGTGGCCGAGCGCCAGGTTCTTGTCGATCGCGGCGGTGTCGCAGGTGGCGGCTGCGGTGGGCGCCTGATGATTCTGCATCCACGATTCCCACGCCTTCGCCCGGTCGGTCGAGCACCAGATCGATTTCGACTTGGCGGTCGAATCCGGCGACAGCACCGGGTACAGGAAGGTGTAAACCGTGACGTTATCGATCGACTTGAGCGTGGTTTCGAGTTGCTTGCAGTACGGGCAGTTCGGATCGGAGAACACGGCGATCTTGCGCGCGCCGTTGCCCTTCACAACCTTCACCGCGTTCGCGAACGGCAGGCTCGCGAAGTCGATGCGGTTGGTTTCCGCCAGACGCGCTTCGGTCAGATTCTTGCGGGTCTTTGCGTCGACCATGTCGCCGAGCATGAGGTAATCGCCGTTCGCATCGCTATAGATGATCTGCGTGCCGAGGTTCACTTCGTACAGCCCGGCAATTGGCGACTTGGTCACGCTCTTGATCGTCACGTCGGTCAGACGCGTTTGCAGCGTGGCTTTGAGCTTGTCGGTGGTTTGATCGGCCTGCGCGGAGCAGCCGATTGCCACGGCAGCGATCGCGAGCACGACTGCAGCGATGCGGAAGGATTTTTTCATGCTGAATTCCTGGAGTTCAATCGCGCGCATTGCGCGTTTTTGGGACGTTTGTGGTCTGACCAGAATGGCGTCCATCTGTTCATGATACCCGTCTCGCCGGCCCGGTATGCCGGCTGGGGCGCATTACCCCAGCGCGGCCGACACCAGCCAGCGCTTGATGAACGGCTGCGCGCCGACAAATGCCATACCGGTATTGCGCAATACCTTGGCAAACGGCCCGGGCGCCGAGAAGAGCTTTTGCAGGCCGTCGGTGGCGATCATCAGCGCGCGGATATCTTCGCGGCGGGCGCGCTCGTAGCGGCGCAGCAGCACCATGTCGCCGAAATCGCGGAACGCTTCCTTACCGGCGACCGTCTCGACGAGCGCCGCGACGTCGCGCAAACCGAGGTTCATGCCCTGGCCCGCCAACGGGTGAATCAGATGCGCGGCATCGCCGACCAGCGCGACGCGCGGCGCCACCAGTTTGTCGACGGTTTGCAGCGCGAGCGGGAAGCCTTGCGCGGGCGTCACGCACTCCAAAGCGCCGAACTGCTCGCCCGTCACGCGCTCGACTTCAGCCGCGAGTTGCGCCGGATCGAGTGCGAGCAGCTGCTCGGCGTGCTCGGTGCGCGCCGACCAGACCAGCGACACGTGGCCCGCCGGCATCGGCAGCAGCGCGATGATTTCGCCGTCCCTGAACCATTGGTAAGCGGTTTCGCCGTGCGGCTTGTCGGCCTTGAAATTCGCGACCACGCCGGTTTGCTTATAGTCGCGCCGGTTCATTTTCGAGCCGATCTGTGCGCGCACCCATGAATGCGCCCCGTCCGCACCGACCACCAGACCGGCCTCGAGCACATTGCCGTTGGCGAGACCGACGCTCGCGGCGTCGGCGGTAAAGTCGAGCGCCTGCGCGCGCGAGTCGATCCAGGCGAGATTCGGCTGGAAACGCAGCGCGGCATCCAGCGCGCGCTCGATCACCGACGACTCGACGATCCACGCCAGTTGCGGCACGGATGCCTGAAACGCGGAAAAATGGAGTTCGGCGTGTGCATCGCCGTAGACGCGCATGTCGTAGACGGGCCCGAGCTTTGACAGATCGAGTGCCTGCCAGACCCGCAACCGCTCCAGCAGAGCCTGCGAACTCGACGACAGCGCGTAGACCCGCGAGTCGAAGCTAGCGCCCGGCGGCAGCGCCGCGCAGGGTTGCGCGAGCAGCGCCACGCGCAGCCCGCCTTGCGTCAGCGCCAGCGCCGCGGTCTTGCCGACGAGCCCGCCGCCGATCACGGCGGCATCAAAGGTCTGGTGGTGTGCGTTCATCCGCGCATTATAGCCGCGGGGGTTGCGGGGGACGGATCGAGCCCTCGGCTTTACCGCCGGCAGATCAAGAACCCGATCCGAACGGGTTACAATTGCGCTTTCCGTGACAAAACTCGCCCAGAATCGTCGAGGCAACGCCCCGATCTGGTGTCTTGTCCCGCTCCGCTGCGCTTCCTCCGCCACGCCAAACGCGAAGGCTTTTCGAATCCTGCACACAGCGTCGAGCGCATCACGCAACTTACTGATTCACTGAAGGATTTCCATGAGCCTCAAATGCGGCATCGTCGGCTTGCCTAACGTCGGCAAGTCCACCCTGTTCAACGCGCTGACCAAGGCGGGCATCGCCGCCGAAAACTATCCGTTCTGCACGATCGAGCCGAACGTCGGCATCGTCGAAGTGCCGGACGCGCGCCTGAAGGCCCTCGCCGAAATCGTCAAGCCTGAGCGCATCCTGCCGGCGGTGGTGGAGTTCGTCGACATCGCCGGACTCGTGGCCGGTGCGAGCAAGGGCGAAGGTCTCGGCAACCAGTTCCTCGCGAACATCCGCGAAACCGATGCGATCACGCACGTGGTGCGCTGCTTCGAAGACGACAACGTGATCCACGTCGCGAACAAGGTCGATCCGCTGTCGGATATCGAAGTGATCAACACCGAGTTGGCGCTGGCCGACCTCGCTACGGTCGAAAAAGCGCTGTCGCGCTATTCGAAGGCCGCCAAGTCGGGGAACGACAAGGAAGCCATCAAGAACGCCGCGGTGCTGGAAAAAGTGCGTGCCCAGCTCGACCAGGCCAAGCCGGTCCGCGCGCTCGACCTGTCGGATGAGGAAAAGGCCACGCTCAAGCCGTTCTGCCTGATCACCGCCAAGCCGACCATGTACGTCGCCAACGTCAAGGACGACGGTTTCGAGAACAACCCGCACCTCGACGCAGTCACGAAGTTCGCAGCAGCCGAAGGCGCGCCGGTGGTCGCCGTGTGCGCGGCGATCGAAGCGGAAATCGCCGACCTCGAAGAAGCGGACATGGAAGTGTTCCTCGCCGACATGGGCATGGAAGAGCCGGGCCTGAACCGCGTGATTCGTGCGGGTTTCAAGCTGCTGGGTCTGCAAACCTACTTCACGGCCGGCGTGAAGGAAGTGCGCGCGTGGACCATCCATATCGGCGATACCGCGCCGCAGGCAGCGGGCGCGATCCACACCGACTTCGAGCGCGGCTTCATTCGCGCGCAGACGATCGGCTTCAACGACTTCATCACCTACAAGGGTGAGCAAGGTGCGAAGGAAGCCGGCAAGATGCGCGCGGAAGGCAAGGAATACGTCGTGCACGATGGCGACGTGATGAACTTCCTGTTCAACGTTTGAGGCTTCGCCTCGCCGTGAGGCGGCAATTGGCGACACGCTGAAAGCCGCAGCCGTATCTCCATAGAACAAATAGCCCGCTCGCTGCGGGCTATTTGTTCTCTACTGCGAAACCGCGGCTACATTTTGCGCTGAACACCTTAACGGCATGACCGTACCGAGCTTGATCGCGGCCATCTGCAACGGCGAATCCGCCAGCACCGAATCGATCCCCATACACGCCGCCGCCAGATAATCGGCCGCGCTATTCACCCCGATCGCGAGAATCCGCACGTCCGGGGTCCGCCTGAAGCAGGCTACCGTTGCAGGCGTCCACAGCGTCGCGGTCACTTCCGAACGACCCTCGCCCAACGTGAACTGCTCGACCACCGTCAGTGCCCGGTGCATCTCGAACGCGGTCGACGTGTGTTGCGCGGGAGCGTCCACACAGCCCTGGTTGAGCAGCACGCCCAACAAGCGTTGGCGCGTTGCGTCGCGCGATTCATAAAGCTGTGCCTGCGTATAAATGCCGAAGCTCTGCTGGTACTGCGCATCGGTCGAATAGATCGTAACGCGCGACCACGCATTCTCCTCGCTCAGCACCTGGGCCACCGCCTGAGCTTGCGGCTGAGCAGGTATTGCCTTCATATCCAGTACGACCGGCATGCTCGAGGGGATCGCACGCAGTGCTTCACGCAGGGTTGGAATGCCCACCGGCTGGGTGCGATACGGGTACGTGTCGCCACGACGGAAAGTCCAGCCTGCGTTCACGCGCGCAAGCTCTGCAGCGGTGTGCGCGGAAACCGGGCCTTTCGCGTCAGTCAGCGCCGACAGGTCGGCGGGACGATACAGGACAGGCACGCCGTCCTTGCTCAACTGGACGGAGAGCCACATGGCGTCTGCATGATGCGCGATCGACTGGCGAATCGCCTCGAGCGTGTTCTCGGGCGCGTCGCCCGTGCCGCCGCGATGGGCGACGATCTTCGGCAACGTAGCAACCGGCAGCGCGCCGCTGTCCGCCGCCACGCGCGTCAAGGGGCAACCGGCCAGCACAAGGCCCATTACCGCACCACACAGCGCAAATCGCATTGATCGAAGCATATGGAATCCTGATTGACGAACGTCATGATAGTGCGTGCCCAATTCAAGTACCGCCCGGGCACCCCTCTTCCCATCTCGATGTCAATCGAGACCACGCGCTCGCAGTGATGTTCGCCGGTCGAGGTTTTGCCTTGACCTCGCGCAAACCGGCGCCTTCAGACGCGGATTGTTTCCGTTTCGTGACAGCCGATGTTAAATTGCGGCATCCTGCGCCTGTCAAAAGTGGGCCGCCGCCCGGAAACCGACGCCGGACTGTCATCGAACACAAATAGAATCGCGCGATTCGCATTCGCGCCCGGTCGACAAAGGAGACAAATCGATGAGTTGCAAACCGCTATTCCGTTCGCTTTCCGTCGCTGCCGTATTGAGCTTCGGCCTCAGCCAGGCAGCCCACGCCGCGACTGAAATCCAGTTCTGGCACGGCATGGAAGCCGCCCTCGGCGAGCGTTTGAACGACATCGCCAACGCGTTCAACGCGTCGCAAAGCGACTATAAGATCGTGCCGGTATTCAAAGGCACATACGACCAGACGCTCGCCGCCGGCATCGCCGCTTATCGCAGCGGCAATGCACCGGCCATTCTGCAGGTCTACGAAGTCGGCACCGCGACGATGATGCAGGCGAAGAAGGCCGTGATCCCGGTCTCGGAAGTGTTCAAGCAAGCCGGCGTACCGCTCGACGAAAAGGCCTTCGTGCCGACCATCGCCAGCTACTACAGCGACGCCAAAACCGGCGAACTGATCTCGATGCCGTTCAATAGCTCGACGCCGGTGTTGTACTACAACAAGGACGCTTTCAAGAAGGCCGGGCTCGATCCGAATCAGCCGCCGAAAACCTGGGCCGAATTGCAGGTGGACGCGCAAAAGCTGAAGGCGTCGGGCATGGCATGCGGCTATTCGTCAGGCTGGCAGAGCTGGATTCAACTCGAAAACTATAGCGCCTGGCATGGCGCGCCGTTCGCGTCGAAAAACAACGGTTTCGACGGCGCCGACGCGCAGCTGGAATTCAACAAGCCGCTGCAGGTCGCGCACATCCAGTTCCTGCAGAACATGCAGAAGGAAGGCACCTTCACTTACGTTGGCCGCAAGGACGAACCGGTGTCGAAGTTCTATAGCGGCGACTGCGGGATCATCACGAACTCGTCCGGCTCGCTCGCGACGATCAAGAAATACGCGAAGTTCAACTTCGGCACCGGCATGATGCCGTACGACGCCAGCGTGAAGGGCGCGCCGCAGAACGCGATCATCGGCGGGGCAAGCCTGTGGGTGCTGTCGGGTAAAGATCCGGCGGTGTACAAGGGCGTGGCGAAGTTCCTGTCTTATCTATCGTCGGCGCCGGTTGCCGCGAAGTGGCATCAGGACACCGGCTATCTGCCGGTCACGACCGCCGCGTATCAACTGACGCAGCAGCAAGGCTTCTACGAGAAGAATCCGGGCAGCGATACCGCGATCAAGCAGATGCTCAACAAGCCGCCCCTGCCGTACACGAAGGGCTTGCGTCTGGGCAACATGCCGCAGATCCGCACCGTGATCGACGAAGAACTCGAACAGGTGTGGGCAGACAAGAAGACGCCGCAACAGGCGCTCGATTCTTCGGTGTCGCGTGGCGACGAGTTGCTGCGCCGCTTCGAGAAAGCCGCTAACTAAGCACTAACTAAGCACTAGCCGGCAAGGTTTCGGTGCGCCCGCACCGAAACCCGTTGTTGCAGCAAAACCTGGGAAACTTCGATGGAAAAGCGCTCTAGCTTCGGCACCAGCGTGCTGCCCTACCTGCTCGTTGCGCCGCAACTTCTGATCACACTGCTGTTCTTTCTGTGGCCGGCGGGTGAAGCGTTGTGGCAATCCACACAGAGCCAGGACGCGTTCGGCACGTCGAGCGAGTTTGTCGGCCTGGCCAATTTCAAGCAGTTATTCGCCGATCCGCTTTATCTGTCGTCGTTCAATACGACGCTGATTTTCTGTGCGCTCGTCACCGTCTGCGGATTGGTGATTTCGCTCTTGCTGGCAGTCTGCGCGGATCGCGTGACCCGCGGCGCCAGGACTTATCAGACGCTACTGATCTGGCCGTATGCGGTCGCTCCGGCGATCGCCGCCGTGTTGTGGTCGTTCCTGTTCAACCCGAGCATCGGCCTCGTCACCTATGCGCTCGCGAAGTACGGCATTGTGTGGAATCACGCGTTGAACGCGGGTCAGGCGATGTTTCTGGTCGTGCTGGCATCCGTGTGGAAACAGGTCAGCTATAACTTTCTGTTCTTTTATGCCGGCTTGCAGGCCATTCCGCGTTCGCTGATCGAAGCGGCGGCCATCGATGGCGCCGGTCCGGTGCGGCGTTTCTTCGGCATCGCGCTGCCGCTGCTCTCGCCGACCAGCTTTTTCCTGCTGGTGATCAACATCACGTACGCGTTCTTCGACACCTTCCCGGTGATCGACGCCGCCACCGGCGGCGGCCCCGCGCAATCGACCCGCACGCTGATCTACAAGATCTTCGCGGAAGGCTTCCAGGGGTTGGACATCGGCAGCTCGGGCGCGCAGTCCGTCATCCTGATGGTGATCGTCGTCGCGTTGACGGTCGTGCAATTCCGCTTTATCGAACGCAGGGTTCAATACTCATGATCGAGAACCGCCGCGGTTTCGACCTCTTCTGCCATGCGGTGCTGATTCTCGGCGTCGTGCTGGTGGTGTTTCCGGTGTACGTCGCATTTTGCGCGGCGACGATGAGCGAGCACGAGGTGTTCAGCGTGCCGCTGTCGCTGGTGCCGAGCACGCATCTGTTCGAAAACATCGCGACTGTCTGGTCGCATGGCAGCGGCAATGCGGCGGCGCCGTTCGGCCGCATGCTGTTCAATAGCCTCGTGATGGCGCTGGTGATTTCGATCGGCAAGATCGCCATCTCAATGATCTCCGCGTATGCGATCGTGTTTTTCCGCTTTCCGTTTCGCAATCTGTCATTCTGGCTGATCTTCATCACGCTGATGCTGCCGGTCGAAGTGCGGATATTTCCAACTGTGCAGGTCGTGTCGTCGATGCATCTGAGCAATACGTACAGCGGCCTGACCTTGCCGCTGATCGCATCGGCCACCGCCACCTTCCTGTTTCGCCAGTTCTTCATGACGCTGCCCGACGAACTGATGGAAGCGGCGCGTATCGACGGTGCCGGCGCAATGCGTTTCTTCTGGGACGTGGTGCTGCCGCTGTCGAAAACGAACATGGCGGCGTTGTTCGTCATCACGTTCATTTATGGCTGGAATCAGTACCTATGGCCGATCCTGATTACGAGCCAGCAATCGCTGACGACAGCCGTGGTCGGCATCAAAAGCATGATCGCATCCGGCGACACCGCAACCGAATGGCATCTCGTGATGACCGCCACGCTGCTCGCCATGCTGCCGCCGCTCGCCGTCGTGCTGACGATGCAGCGCTGGTTCGTGCGCGGGCTGGTGGACTCGGAGAAGTAACTCGCGCAGCTTCGGCGAGCTTCGACGCCGGACATGGAATCAAGAACACCGCGCGCTACGCGGCAAGCAACGAAAAGGCTAAAACGGCATGGCTGCACTGACTCTGCAAAGCGTTAAAAAGACCTACGACGGCAAACAGTTCGTGTTGCACGGCATCGACGTGGAGGTCGCGGACGGCGAGTTCGTCGTAATGGTCGGCCCGTCGGGTTGCGGCAAATCGACCTTGTTGCGCATGGTGGCCGGGCTCGAAGGCATTTCCGACGGCACTGTCTCGATCGCCGGCAAAGTGGTCAATCAACTGGAGCCGAAGGATCGCAACATCGCGATGGTGTTCCAGAACTACGCGCTGTATCCGCACATGAGCGTCGCCGAGAACATGGGCTACGCGCTGAAGATCGCCGGCGTCGATCGTGCGCAGATTGCGAAGCGCGTGCAGGCGGCGGCGCAGATTCTGGAACTGGAAGCATTGCTCACACGCAAACCGCGCGAGTTGTCGGGCGGACAGCGGCAACGTGTCGCGATGGGCCGAGCAATCGTGCGCGAACCAGCGGTGTTTCTGTTCGATGAACCGCTGTCGAACCTCGATGCAAGGCTGCGCGTGCAGATGCGTCTCGAAATCCAGCGCCTGCACGCGCGGCTCGCCACCACCAGCCTGTACGTCACGCACGATCAGATCGAAGCGATGACGCTCGCGCAACGCGTGATCGTGATGAACAAGGGTCACGCCGAACAGATCGGCGCGCCGACGGAGGTCTACGAACGCCCGGCGACGGTGTTCGTCGCGAACTTCATTGGCTCGCCGGGCATGAATCTGCTGGAAGGCCGGGTGTCGGATGACGGTTCAACATTCGAAGTGGCTGGCAACGGGCCGAAGCTGCCGCTGACAGGCGTGGCGGCAATTGGGCGCGAAGTGGCCAAAGGACGCGAATGGACGCTTGGCATTCGTCCGGAGCATATGACGCCGGGGCAAGCGGACGTTGCGCACGCCACGTTGACCGTCGATTCCTGCGAACTGCTCGGCGCGGACAACCTGGCGCACGGCCGCTGGGGCAAACACGACGTGACCGTGCGCCTGCCGCACACGCATCGGCCCGCAGCCGCCGAAACGCTGCAAGTCGCGCTGCCGGCGCAGCATCTGCATTTCTTCGATCCGTCGACAGGGCGGCGAGCAAACTGACGTCACCGCGCCCCCTCTGCCGCCTCACCCCCACCCCGAAGTACAATGCCACCTGATCCACCCGCCCGCGCGCGGGGCGTCGCGAAGTTCGACGCCGAGCTCGACGCCGCGCCGGCCGGCGCCGGGCGCACTGCCCGGCTACAACACCCATTACCCATCCACCCACGACCGCCCGCCCCCACGCGGCCGGCGTCGTCAACGTCTATTGCAAGCAAATGGCCCAATACGTCTTCACCATGAACCGGGTCGGCAAAATCGTGCCGCCCAAGCGTCAAATCCTGAAAGACATCTCGCTGTCATTCTTCCCCGGCGCGAAGATCGGCCTGCTCGGCCTGAACGGCTCGGGCAAGTCGACGCTGATCCGCATCATGGCTGGTGTGGACAAGGACATTGAAGGCGAAGCCACGCCGATGCCGAACCTGAACATCGGCTATCTGCCGCAGGAACCGAAGCTCGATCCGAGCAAGACGGTGCGTGAAGCGGTCGAAGAAGGTCTCGGCGACGTCTTCAACGCGCAGAAGAAACTGGACGAAATCTACGCGGCTTACGCGGAACCGGACGCCGACTTCGACGCACTCGCCGCCGAGCAGGCGAAGTACGAAGCGATTCTGGCCACCACCGACGGCAGCGCGGAACAGCAGATTGAAATCGCCGCGGACGCACTGCGTCTGCCGGCGTGGGATGCGAAGATCGAACACCTGTCGGGTGGCGAAAAGCGTCGCGTGGCACTGTGCAAGCTGCTGCTCGAAAAGCCCGACATGCTGCTGCTGGATGAACCGACCAACCACCTGGACGCGGAATCGGTCGACTGGCTCGAACAGTTCCTCACACGCTTCCCGGGCACGGTCGTCGCCGTCACCCACGATCGCTACTTCCTCGATAACGCCGCCGAGTGGATTCTCGAACTCGACCGCGGCCACGGCATTCCCTGGAAGGGCAACTACAGCAGCTGGCTCGACCAGAAGGAAGAGCGTCTGAAGCAGGAAGAGTCGTCGGAATCGGCGCGTCAGAAGGCGATCAAGAAGGAACTGGAGTGGGTGCGCCAGAACCCGAAGGGCCGTCAGGCGAAGTCGAAGGCGCGTATTGCCCGCTTCGAGGAACTGAACAGCCAGGACTATCAGAAGCGCAACGAAACGTCGGAAATCTTCATCCCGGTCGGCGACCGCCTGGGTAACGAAGTGATCGAGTTCAAGAACGTCACCAAGTCGTATGGCGACCGTTTGCTGCTCGACGACGTCAGCTTCAAGATTCCGGCGGGCGCAATCGTCGGGATCATCGGGCCGAACGGCGCCGGTAAGTCCACGCTGTTCCGCATGCTGACCGGCCGCGAACAACCGGATTCGGGCGAGATCGTGCAAGGCCCGACGGTCAAGCTCGCGTACGTGGACCAAAGCCGCGACGCACTCGACGGCTCGAAGACCGTGTTCGAAGAAATCTCCGGCGGAGCGGACGTGTTGACGGTCGGCAAATACGAAACGCCTTCGCGGGCTTACATCGGCCGCTTCAACTTCAAGGGCGGCGATCAGCAAAAGACCGTCGGCAATCTGTCGGGCGGTGAGCGCGGCCGGCTGCATCTGGCGAAGACGCTGATCGCGGGCGGCAACGTGCTGCTGCTGGACGAACCGTCGAACGACCTGGACGTCGAAACGCTGCGCGCGCTGGAAGACGCGTTGCTCGAGTTCGCTGGCTCCGTCATGGTGATCTCGCACGATCGCTGGTTCCTCGACCGGATCGCGACGCACATCCTGGCGTTCGAAGGCGATTCGCAAATCACGTTCTTCGACGGCAACTACCAGGAATACGAAGCGGATAAGCGCGCACGCCTCGGTGAAGAAGCTGCGCGTCCGAAGCGCCTGCGTTACAAGCCAATCGCGCGATAAATCGCGAGCCCGGTGGCCCGCTCGTTGGCTGATGAGCGGGCTGTTTTGCTGGCCGCTGTGCCGGTCATTTTGCTCACCACAGCGCGCACCGGAAACGCCTGACGTGCACAGGGTGGGCGGTAAGGCACACACATTGCGTCCCACGGACGTGATACACGTCGTCCCGGCCGGATGCACACGTTTCCGGCTTCAAATCAAGCGTCGGTCAAACCGGCGCATGCACGTGCCGATCAATGCCACACCGCGCCCCGCGCGGCGACGAGGAGGCAAGCATGGCGATGTCGAAGGGCAAGCGCTGGGCTATTGCCATAGGTGGCGTGCTGCTGGTGCTGATCGTCGTCGCGGTCGGTGCGCTGCAGTTCGCGCAGCGCGAAGTCAAAGAGCGCGTGATCGCGGCGCTCGGTCCGTTAGGCAGCGCCGAAAGCATCGACGTCGGCCTCACCGCAGTCCATCTCACCAACGTTCTGCTCAAAGCGCCGGCCGGATGGCCCGCTGGCGATCCTTTGCGAGCCGATGAAATTACCATCACGCCCGATATCCGCGATTTGCTCGCGCGGCGCATGCATATTCGTAGCGTGGTGGTGCGCGGCTTCGACATCGCCGTGCTGCGCACCAAGGACGGCACGATCCACCTGGTGCCGAATCTGCGCGAGTCAGTGAACAAGTCCGACGAAGAAGCCGGCGGCGGCGCAGCGACCGCCCCCCGCGAAAAGCTGATCGACCACATCAGCTTCGAGCAAGGCAACTTCCATTTCTACGATATGTCCGTCGGGCCGCCGCCATTCAAGGTGACGGTGAGCCATGCCAACGCGACGGTCGATCACCTGCAACTGCCCGCGCTTACCGAACCGACCAACGTCGACGTCACAGGCTCGATCAAGGGACCGTCGCACACGGGCACGGTCTCGTTCGGTGGCTGGATCAAGATCGCCAGCAAGGATTCGCAGACCACCAGCAAGCTGCGCGGCATCGATGTCGTGATGCTCGATCCTTACCTGCTGAAGAAGGCCGGTGCGAAGACGCAAGTGACAGGCGGCACGGTCGACCTGACCGTCGAATCGACGGTGCGCAACTATCGGTTACACGCGCCCGGCACGGTGACGATCCACCATCTGCAGCTCGCCGACAGCGACAATCCGCTGGACACCTTCATGTCGATTCCGACCAAGGCTGCCATCGCGGCGCTCAAGACGCACAACGGCGATATCACGCTCCATTTCGAGCTCGACGGAGACCTCCGCGACCCGAAGTTTTCAGTGCAGGAGGGGCTGATGAAGCGCCTCGGCGCAGGATTTGCAAATGCGCTAGGCGTGAGCGTCGAAGGCGTGGCAAAGGGCGCCGGGGAAACAGTGAAAGGCTTGGGTAATGCGTTGAAGAATCTGCTCGGGCAGTAGGAGTCGGCGCAAGGCGCCGACTCCTCACCGCTTAAACCGGCAACCCCAGTTCGCGCAATTTAGCTTCGGTTTGCGCGGCGCCCGTGTGATGCACGCCGTGCCAGCCAAGTGCCGTTGCGGCCTCGGCGTTTTTCAGATTGTCGTCGATGAAGACGAGTTCGCCTGGCTGGATGCCCGGCAGTTGCGCCTCGATGCGCTGACGCATGGCCGCGAAAATCGCCGGATCAGGCTTAACCAGCTTCACCCTGCCCGACACAACGATGTCGCGGAAGCGCCGCAGCACCGGGTAATGCTCCCACGCATAGGGAAACGTCTCTGCCGACCAGTTCGTCAGCCCAAACAGCGGCACATCGGCCGCCTCGAGCTTCTCCATGATTGCCACGCCCTCTTCCAGCACGCCGGCTACCATCTCGTGCCAGCGCTCGTAGAACGCGCGGATCAGCGGTTCGTGATCGGGAAACTTCGCGATCAACTCGTCTGTCGCCTCGACGATCGGCTGGCCGCAGTCCTGGCGGATCACCCAATCCATCGAACAGACGTGGGTGAGAAACCAGCGGCGCTCCGTTTCGTCAGGAATCAACTGACGATAGAGGTACTCGGGGCTCCAGTCGATCAGCACGCCGCCGAAATCGAACACGACTGCCTTGATGGCCATGCACGCTCCGTCAGTAAGGTCCTGGCGGCGAGATCAGACAGGTTGCGTACGCAGTTCCAGCCACGCCTTGGCCTCGCCCGAGACATGCGGCGAAAGGCGCATGCGCACCATCTCGTGATACGCGTTGAGCCATGCGCGCTCGTCATCACGCAGCAGCGGCAAGTCGAGGCAGCGCGTGTCGATCGGGCACAGCGTCAGCGTTTCGAACTTGAGGAAATCGCCGAACTCGGTTTTCTCCCCGGGCACGTTCAGCACCAGGTTCTCGATCCGCACGCCCCACTTGCCCGGCCGGTAAATGCCCGGCTCGACCGAGGTGATCATGCCTTCTTCCATCGCCGTCCATGGTTCGGCCGGCGCGTAGTGCGAAATCACCTGCGGGCCTTCGTGCACGTTCAGGAAATATCCCACTCCGTGACCGGTGCCATGACCGTAGTCGGCGCCGGCTTCCCAGATCGGCGCACGGGCGATCGCGTCGAGCATCGGCGAACGAATACCGCGCGGGAATGTTGCGCGCGACAGCGCCATGGTGCCTTTCAGCACGATCGTGAAATCGCGCCGCTGTGCCTCGCTGATGGTGCCGATCGGCACGACGCGGGTGATATCGGTCGTGCCGCTCAGATACTGCGCGCCCGAATCGATCAGCAACAGGCCATTGCCCTCGATCACCGAATGCGATTCCTCGGTCGCGCGGTAGTGCGGCATCGCTCCGTTCGCGTTGAAGCCGGCGATCGTGGCAAAGCTGAGCGACACGAAGCCCGGACGGCGCGCGCGGGTTGCCGTCAGGCGTTCGTCGATCGTAAGTTCGGTGATCGTTTCGCGGCCCAACGCGCCTTCGAACCACGCGAAGAATTCGGCGAGCGCCGCGCCGTCCTGTTCCATCGTCTCGCGCACATGCTCCGCTTCTGCCCCGGTCTTGCGCGATTTGATAAACGTGGACGGATTGACCGCCTCGACCACGTTCACCGTGGACGGCACGGATTGGAGCGAACCATATGTAATGCGGCGCGGGTCGATCAGCAGCGTGCTGCCGGCCGGCAGCGCGGCCAGCGCATCGGCCGCCTTGGCGTACGGCTCGACGCTGATGCCGTCGCGCGCGAGCGCGTCGGCCAACGCTTGCGGCACCTTGCCGTCGGCGACGAAGAGCGACACGCTCTGCGGACCGATCAGCGCGTGCGCCACGAATACCGGGTTGTAGCTGACATCGGCGCCGCGCAGATTCAAAAGCCATGCAAGATCGTCAAGCGTGGAAATGAAGTGCCACTGCGCGTCCTTCTCCGCCATTGCGCGGCGAATCTGCCCGAGCTTTTCCGAACGGGCGACGCTCGCGTGCGGCGCGGCATGCTCAAACACGGCGGCGGCGGGCAGCGACGGGCGCTGCGGCCAGATCGCGTCGAACAGATCGACGTCGGTGCGCAGCTTCACGCCGCGCGCGGTGAGCGCCTGGCTCAACGCACGCGCCGCCGACACACCGACCACGGCACCGTCCACACCGACCGTGGCGCCGGTCGCGACGTTCTGCGCAAGCCATTCGAAATGCGGCGCGGTCTGCTGACCGCCGGTCATCTTCATCAACTGAACACCGGTGCCGGCCAGTTGCGCGTTGGCTTGTTCCCAATAGCGGCTGTCGGTCCACACGCCGGCGAAATCGGCGGTCACGACCAGCGTGCCGGCCGAGCCGGTAAAGCCCGACAACCACTGTCGGCCTTGCCAGCGCCCAGGTAGATATTCGGAAAGATGCGGATCTGCGGACGGCACCAGATAGGCGGCTACGCCTTCACGCGCCATCGCATTGCGCAATGTCGCGAGCCGTTCGGGGATAGAGGAGGTTTCGGGGAGTCGGGCATTCATCGGAGTCACCTGCAAAAATTCATCGACGGGAAAGCAAGCCGACCGTCACGGCAACGGCGACCAGCGCGACGGCGGTACATACCGGCCATTCGAACGTATCGCCATCATGAAAGAGACCAACCACATTGCCGGCCATGCGCGCGACACCCGCGCCCAGCACGCCGGCCAGTAACGCTACCCACCATCGGGCGCGGCTCGAACGGCGCAGCGGATGCAGCAACCAGCCCGCGAGACCGATCCCCGCGCCCAGCACCAGGATTCCAGGCCACCCCATCAGCGGCAGGCCTCGCGCAGTTTCAGATTCGTCTCATGGGCGCAAGAGGCCGGGACAGCTAGCATTTTTGTCTCATTAACTATAGAGGTTCAGCACGGCGCTTTCCGCATAGCGGTTGAGTTTAGGGGTCGGGGTGATGTTAGGCAAGCTGTAAGCCTTACGGAGAAGCCTGGCCCGAGGTAATTGCCAAGCTGAAAGCGTGCCATGCGAATCGCCCTTATCGAGCCGGACCTACGGCACGCCACCCTGGTCGCCCGGCTGATCTTTGCCGGTGGCCATGTGTGCCAGCACTTCTCCGCGAGCGCACCGTTCCTGCGTCGCGCCGCCGACGAATTCTTCGATCTTCTCATCACAGAAAGCTGGGCGGGCGACCATTCCGCCGAAGACGTGATCCCGCGCGCCCGCTCCATCCTGCCGGGCTTGCCGGTGATTGTGCTGCTCTCGGAGCCACGCGAGAGCCAGATCGTTGCCGCGCTGCACGCCGGCGCCGACGACTGCCTCACCAAACCGGTCCGCGGTCCGGAAATGCTGGCCCGGGTAGACGCGCTGCTGCGGCGTGCGGGCCTGCGTCGACTACCCAACCGGCGACGCGACACGATCGGCGGCTATGCGTTCGACGCGGCGCAGTTTGCTGTCACATTCCGTAATCACACCGTCGCCCTGACGCCGAAGGAGTTCCGCTTTGCGCTGCTGCTATTTACCAATCTGTCGCGGCCGGTGTCACGCGCGCATATTCTCGAAACCGTCTGGACACGCCGCCGTGACGTAAGGTCGCGCACTGTCGACACCCATGCATCGCGCGTGCGGACCAAATTGCAACTGCGCCCGGAGCACGGTTATTGCCTGACACCGCTTTACGGCTACGGCTATCAACTCGACGCGGTCCCGCCGGAAGCCGTTGTGGAGGCCGATGACGCGCGCAGAATGAAAGAATCGTGAAAACGCTATAATATTGGGCTAAACCATAGCTCCCCATATGCAGCTTCTAACGATCGGAATCAATCACCACACTGCGCCCGTCGCCTTGCGCGAACGCGTGGCGTTTCCGCTCGAACAGATCAAGCCTGCACTGGACACCTTCAAGAGCGTCTGGCTTGGCCGCACCGCCCGCACGGCGCCGGAAGCGGCGATTCTGTCCACCTGCAATCGCACCGAACTCTACTGCGCGACCGACGACCAGGCCGCGCGAGAAGCCGCGATCGAGTGGTTCTCGAAGTACCACAACCTGCCCGTCAACGAACTTGCGCCGCATGTCTATGCGCTGCCGCAGTCGGAAGCCGTGCGCCACGCGTTCCGCGTCGCATCGGGACTCGATTCGATGGTGCTGGGCGAGACGCAAATCGTCGGACAAATGAAGGATGCGGTACGCACGGCGTCTGAAGCCGGTGCGCTCGGCACCTATCTGAACCAGCTGTTCCAGCGCACCTTCGCCGTTGCGAAGGAAGTGCGCAGCACGACTGAAATCGGCGCGCAGTCGGTTTCCATGGCGGCGGCCGCCGTGCGGCTCGCGCAGCGGATTTTCGACAAGGTGTCGAACCAGCGCGTGCTGTTCATCGGCGCGGGCGAAATGATCGAGCTGTGCGCTACGCACTTCGCCGCGCAGCAGCCACGTGAACTCGTCGTCGCCAATCGCACCGCCGAGCGCGGCACCCGCCTCGCCGAACGCTTCAACGGCCGGGCCATTCCGCTCTCGGAACTGCCCGCGCGCATGCACGAGTTCGACATCATCGTGTCGTGTACCGCTTCCACCCTGCCGATCATCGGTCTGGGCGCGGTCGAGCGGGCCGTGAAAGCGCGCCGTCACCGGCCGATTTTCATGGTCGATCTGGCCGTGCCGCGCGACATCGAACCCGAAGTCGGACAGCTCGAAGACGTGTTCCTGTACACCGTAGACGACCTCGGCGCGCTCGTGCGCGAAGGCAATGCGTCGCGGCAAGCCGCGGTCGCCCAAGCTGAAGCGATTATCGAGACGCGCGTGCAGAATTTCATGCAATGGCTCGACGCGCGCAGCATCGTGCCGGTGATCCGCCACATGCATACGCAGGCCGACGTGCTGCGTCGCGCCGAAGTCGAACGCGCGCAGAAAATGCTCGCGCGCGGCGACGACCCGGCAGCGGTACTCGAAGCGCTGTCGCAATCGCTCACCAATAAATTGATCCACGGGCCGACGCACGCGCTCAATCGCGCGAGCAGCGACAACCGTGACACGCTCATCGAACTGATGAGCGGCTTCTACAAACACTCCGGTTCTTCGGAGCGTTAGCGGCGCAGCCCCCGCCGCGCGGTTCGCGTGCGTCACCCGAAGGTGGCCCGCGACATGCTTCTGACCAGGGCATCTGCCCACTCCTCTAGTTGCCGTCCTTGCCGGAGTCCGCTCCGAAACCCGTCCGATGAAAACGAGCATGCAACGCAAGCTCGACCAGCTCACTACCCGGCTGGCCGAACTGAACGACCTGTTGAGCCGCGAGGACGTCACCTCGAATCTCGACCAATACCGCAAGCTCACGCGTGAACACGCCGAGCTGGGACCGGTCGTCGAGCATTACGCGCTATGGCGCCAGGCGATGAACGACGCGGCGACCGCGCAGGAACTGCTGGCGGACGCATCGATGCGCGACTTCGCGGAAGACGAAATTCGCACGTCGCGCGAGCGGATGGAAAAACTCGGCGCGGAATTGCAGAAAATGCTGCTGCCGAAAGACCCCAACGACGACCGCAACATCTTCCTCGAAATCCGTGCCGGCACGGGCGGCGACGAATCCGCGCTGTTCGCCGGCGATTTGCTGCGCATGTACCTGCGCTTTGCCGAGCGCAATCGCTGGCAAGCGGAGATGATGTCGGCCAGCGAATCGGACCTCGGCGGCTATAAGGAAGTGATCGTGCGGATCGCCGGCGAAGCGGCCTATTCCAAGCTCAAGTTCGAATCGGGCGGCCACCGCGTGCAACGCGTGCCGGCCACCGAAACGCAGGGCCGCATTCACACGTCGGCGTGCACGGTCGCGGTGATGCCGGAAGCGGACGAAATCGGCGAAGTCGAAATCAATCCAGCCGATCTGCGCATCGACACGTTCCGTGCGTCGGGCGCGGGCGGCCAGCACATCAACAAGACGGATTCGGCCGTGCGCGTCACGCACTTGCCGACGGGCATCGTCGTCGAATGTCAGGACGACCGGTCGCAGCACAAGAACAAGGATCGCGCGCTGAAGGTGTTGGCCGCGCGCATCAAGGACAAGCAGTCGCACGAGCAGCAGGCGAAAGAAGCCGCAACGCGCAAGAGCCTGATCGGCTCGGGCGATCGCTCGGAGCGGATTCGCACCTACAACTTCCCACAGGGGCGTCTGACGGATCATCGGATCAATCTGACGCTGTATCGCCTCGACGCAATCATGGACGGCGATCTCGACGAGTTGATCGCAGCCTTGGTCAGCGAGCATCAGGCCGAGTTGCTGGCCTCGCTGGGCGACGCGGACTAAGCACGGATGGATCCGGTCACGCCCGCCGCGCTGTTGCGCGCCTCGCCACTGCCGCCGCTCGAAGCGCGAATTCTGCTCACGCATGTGCTCGGCTGGCGGCATACGCAATTGATTACGCGCAGCGAAGAAGCGCTCAACGGCGCGGTCGTCGAGCGATACCGGACCCTGGAAGTGCGGCGTGTCGCCGGTGAGCCGGTGGCGCAACTGGTCGGCGCGCGCGAATTTTTCGGGCTCGATTTCGAAGTGACGCCGGATGTGCTGATTCCACGTCCGGAAACCGAATTGCTGGTCGAAACGGCGTTGGCGGCGATGGAAGACATCTCGCGGCCACGCGTGCTCGATCTGGGCACCGGCACCGGCGCGATTGCCATGGCGATTGCGTCGATGCGGCCCGACGCGCAGGTTTGGGCACTGGACCGTTCCGCCGAAGCGCTGGCGGTGGCCACACGCAACGCCGCACATCTGCTGGATACCCAACGCCCCGGCGGCGCCGTGGTATTGCAGCAAAGCGACTGGTACGGCTCGCTCGACGCAGCGTTGCGCTTTAACGTAATCGTCAGCAATCCGCCCTATATCGCGAGCGGCGATCCGCATCTGTCGGAAGGCGATCTGCGCTTCGAGCCGCGCGGCGCGCTCACCGACGAAGCCGACGGTCTCAGCGCGATCCGCAAGATTGTCGCGGGCGCGCCCGCACGTTTGACCGCCAACGGCGTATTGTGGATCGAACACGGATACGATCAGGCGGAAGCCGTGCGCGACCTGCTGACGTCGCAAGGTTTTGCACACGTCCGCTCGGAGCAGGATCTTGCCGGTATTGAGCGAATCAGCGGCGGGCAGTTACCCGGCTGACCTCGATGGATGGCCTTAATCGCCGGGGTGGCAAAGCGGCTCTCGGCCGATCTTACCGAAATCCGCTATCATTTCAGCCTATTCCCTACACATAACGGAACCGCAAGGTCAGTCATGGATACGCAACAACGCATCAAGCAAATCGTCGACGAAAACAATGTCGTGCTCTTCATGAAGGGCACCGCCCAGTTCCCGATGTGCGGCTTTTCCGGCCGCGCCATCCAGATTCTGAAGGCGTGCGGCGTCGGCGAAATCAAAACCGTCAACGTGCTCGAAGACGACGAAGTCCGCCAGGGCATCAAGCATTTCTCGAACTGGCCGACCATTCCGCAGCTCTACGTGAAGGGCGAATTCGTCGGCGGCTCGGACATCATGATGGAAATGTACGAATCGGGCGAACTGCAGCAACTGTTCGCAGCGGCCTGAACGTCCGCCGTCCGAACGTTTGTTGTCCTCCGATAAGACGCCGCGAGCCATGGAAACACGTGCTGCGGCGCCACGCCGGCTGATCGTCGCGATCACCGGCGCGACCGGCGCCATCTACGGCATCCGGTTGCTCGAGACGTTGCGCAGGCTCGGCGGCGTCGAGAGCCATCTGCTGATTTCGAGCGCGGGCTGGCTCAATATCCAGCATGAACTCCGGTTGAGCAAAGAAGACGTGCATCCGCTCGCGGATGTCGTCCATTCGGTCCGCGACGTCGGCGCGAGCATCGCGTCCGGCTCGTTTGCCACCGACGGCATGGTGGTCGCCCCCTGCTCGATGAAGACGCTGGCAAGCGTCGCACACGGTTTTTCCGACAACCTGATCACCCGCGCCGCCGACGTCACGCTCAAGGAGCGTCGCCGGCTCGTGCTCCTCGTGCGCGAAACGCCGTTCAATCTCGCGCACCTGCGCAACATGACGGCCGTCACCGAAATGGGCGGTGTGATCTTTCCGCCCTTGCCTGCTTTCTATAACCAGCCGGCGACGATCGACGAAATGGTCGATCACACGGTGGCGCGCGTGTTAGATCTATTCGCGTTGGGACCCGCCATGTCGCCGGCATGGCCAGGATTGCGCGAGAGCGATTAACAACAACTGCGACACAATCAATTCCGCTTTTACCCGTTTATCAAACGTCGGTATGGACCTATATTGATAGCAACCCCACTTCCGCGCCGCGTTCCCGCGGCGGCGTTGCTGCCATGAATCGCTTACCGTCGCTTTTCCTCTCCCACGGCGCGCCTACGCTGCCGATCGACCCTGCCCTGCCGTCCACCGAATTCGGCTCGCTATCGGCGCAATTGCCGCGCGCTGAAGCCGTGCTGATGCTGTCGGCACATTGGGGCACGGCGCAGCCTGTGGCGAGCACGTCCACGGCGCCGGAAACCATCCACGATTTCTATGGGTTCCCGCGTCAGTTGTATGAAATTCAATATCCGGCTCCGGGCGCGCCCGACGTGGCGCGCCGTGCCGCTGTGCTGCTCGGTGAACACGGCATCCTCACCACCACCCAGCCGCATGGGCTCGACCACGGTGCGTGGGTGCCGATGCTGCTGATGTTCCCGGAAGCCGACCTGCCGGTCGCACAGTTGTCGATCCAGCCGCACATCGACGCCGCCCATCACTTCCGTGTGGGTCGCGCGTTGCGCTCGCTGAAAGACGATGGCGTGATGGTGATCGGCTCGGGTCAGATCACGCACAACCTGCGCGCTGCGGATTTTTCCGCGCGCCCCGAAGACGCCGATCCGCGCGTGGCCGAATTCACCGACTGGTTCGAGGCCAGGCTCGCCGCGCATGACATTGACGCGTTGCTCGACTACCGCCGTCAGGCGCCGCATGCGGTGCTGATGCATCCGACCGACGAACACCTGCTCCCCGTATTCGCGGCGCTAGGTGCGGCGGACGATGATTATTCGCTGGCGATCCAGTCGCTCGGAACCTATCAGCGCTCGCTCGCCATGACGAATTACGTGTTCGGCACTGCCTGACTCAACGCCAACCCAACGCCAACCGCAGCGTCGGACCACGATCGAGGCGCAGTAAACAAAGCCGCCTGAGAAATGAACTGCACCCCAAAAGTTGGACACTCGCCCAACGATTTGGGGTGCAGCTCACAACTCAGGCAGGCTTTTTTCGTGCTTTGCCGGACAATGTCGATCCGACTGTCCGACGACCCGGCGCGAGACTCAGCGCAGCAACTTAATGTGCGCCCATGCCCTCGAGCACTTCGTCGTGCGTCTGACGCTCTTCCAGGTATTCCGAGCGATAGCCGCTATTCACGCCCCAGTAGTAGAACACCAGCGAAAACGCGATCACCACCAGCATGTCCCAGCCATACGGCAGAATGCCGCGGCCGCCGAATTCCTTGCTACCGATCAGCGACAGGATCGCCATCACCGGCAGGTAGGCCACGAGCCACCATGCAGCCTTCAGGTCACGTCCCCAGCCGCCGAAACCCGACTTCGCCTGGAAGTAGAAGTAGACCGGCAGCGCGACGACCATCAATAGAATGATTTCGCCCGTCAGCGGCCACTTCGCCCAGTACAGGATCAGCGACGCGCACACGAAAGCGAACGGCGCAATGATCTTCATGCCAACAATGTGCAGCGGGCGCTCCAGATCGGTCGCCGCGCGGCGCAGCGCCATCAGGCTGATCGGGCCAGTCAGGTACGAGATCACGGTCGCGACCGAGATCACCGCCGCCAACGAGCTCCAGCCGCGGAAGAAGAACAGGAAAATGAACGACACCAGCAGGTTGAACCACATTGCCTGACGCGGCACGCCGTAGAACGGGTGCACGTTGCCGAACATCTTCGGCATCGTGTTGTTGCGCTCCATTGCGTAGATCATGCGGGTAGTGGTCGCCATGTAGGTCGTGCCCGTGCCGCTCGGGCTGACGAATGCGTCGACGTACAGCAGGATCGCCAGCCAGTTCAGGTTCAGCGCGATCGCCAGTTCAGCGAACGGCGAGGCGAAGTTGAAGTGGCTCCAGCCCTTCATCACGTCGCTCGGGTTCACCGCGCCGATATACGCGATCTGCAGCAGCACGTAGATCACCAGCGCCAGCAGGATCGAGCCGATCACCGCGAACGGCACGCTCTTCGCCGGATTGCGCGCTTCACCGGCGAGGTTGATCGGGCTCTGGAAACCGTTGAACGCAAACACGATACCGCTCGTCGACACCGCCGTCAGCACCGCCGACCAGCCGTACGGCGCAAAGGTGCTCGCTTCGCCGAAGTTTTCCTTGTGGAAGCCCGTCAGCATCAAGCCGAGGATTGTCGCAGCCGGAATCAGGAACTTGAAGACCGTAATCGCCGAATTGGCGCGCGCGAACAGCTTCACGCCCCAGTAGTTCAGCAGGAAGTAAATGATCACGAGGGCTGCGGACAGCAACAGCCCATTGGTCGTTAATGACCCATCCACGAATAACGCATGCGCCCATGGATACGGCCAGGTGCTCATATATTGAATGGATGCTTCAGCCTCGATTGGAATCACCGAGACAATGGCGATCCAGTTGGCCCATGCACTGATGAACCCAACCAGCGCGCCGTGCGAATAGCGCGCGTAACGCACCATGCCGCCAGACTCCGGGAACATCGCGCCGAGTTCTGCGTAGGTCAAGGCAATCGCGAGAATCACAACCGCGCCGATGATCCATGCACAAATGGCAGCCGGCCCGGCAATTTTTGCAGCCTTCCACGCGCCGAACAGCCAGCCCGATCCGATGATCGAACCCAAGCCGGTCAGCAACAGCGCGACCGGTCCAATGTTCCGTTGTATAGAACTTTTCACATCTTCTCCTGTGTCGACCAGCGTTAGCGCTTTAGCACTTACTCTGGTCCCATACACCGTATGACGACCGGAGCCGGTGCTTTAGCACTGACTCCGATCCCATGCAGATTGCATCATAACCACGTCGGCACCACGTGACATCGCTTGTGGCGCTGGAGACGGGGTGACGCGCATGCATACGCGACGACTCATTCCAATGAGGTGCAACCGACGCGCGGCGCGTAGTTTAACGGTTGCACCCTCACGCTGCAGCGAAACCAAGGGTTCTCCCTGGCAAAATTTTCGGGCGAATAGCAAGCTTTGTAAGCAATTTTTACACCAATCCATCAAAACATTGTAAAAATGGGATAAGAGTGTTGACCTTCGCCCGAAATCGCCGTATAACGTTCGGGCAGGATTTCAAGCGGCGAGTGAATTGGTCTTTCGTAGTTCGCCCATCAACGGTACTCCGGTTGGTCCCATTACCCCCTTCCTTGATTTTCATGCGCACCCATTGGGCTTCGGCCTTATTTACCATCTTTAGGAACAAGTAATATGGAAACCGGTACCGTCAAGTGGTTCAATGACGCAAAGGGCTTTGGCTTCATCACGCCGGACGGCGGCGGCGAAGATCTGTTCGCGCATTTCTCGGAAATCCGCACGGAAGGCTTCAAGACGCTGCAAGAAAACCAAAAGGTTACGTTTGAAGTGAAGACGGGCCCGAAGGGCAAGCAAGCTGCTAACATCAAGCCGGTGTAAGCAAGCACGCTTCCTTCTGGACGCGAAAAACCCCGCCTCGGCGGGGTTTTTTTATATCCGTCGCAACTGAATGGCATCTACATGCGGCGATTATCTTCGCTGTATGCGATTGGTTAGTCTGGTTATCCGAACAGACGGCGCGCGTGAATACCGAGACCTGTCGCGACACTGGCGAGACGGTCTCCGAATACCGCTTTGGCACCCGGAAATGCCGCTGCCAACGCATCTGATAGAAACGCCAATCCGGTCGAGCCACCCGTGAAGTAAATCGCCTCGACGTCGCGCGGGGCTACGCCGGCCGCCTGCACCGTGTCGCGCGCCGCCTGCACGATGCGCTGCGTCTCGTCCTGGCCGGCCTTGATGAGCTGCGCTTCGTCGAATGCGAGGCGCAGGTCGTCTTCTACCTCGTCGAGGTCGATCAGGGTCTCGCCGCCTGCCGCCACGCCGATCTTCGCCTCTTCCGCATGAGCAGCCAATGCATGGCCCAAGCGGCGTTCCACGACGCGCATCAGGCGGTCGTGATGTTTGACCTGGGTAAAGAGATGCCGCATGAGCGCGAGTTCGCTGACGCGCTTCGGGGCGTAGACGGTGTTGATCAGGTGCCAGGTCGCGAGATCAAAATAGATGCGGTTCGGAATCTCGCGGCCTTCAGGGTCGAGCGTCTGATAGCCGAGTTCGCGCAGGATCGTCACCAGTTCGACGCGGCGGTCGAAATCCGTACCCGCGACGTGCACACCGTGGTGGGCCAGCACGTCGTCTTTACGCTCGACGCGCGTCATCCGCTCCGGTCCCACCCGCACCAGCGAGAAGTCCGACGTACCGCCGCCGATGTCGGCCACCAGCACGAGTCCCTCTTCGGTAAGATGCGATTCGTAGTCGAACGCGGCCGCGATCGGCTCATACTGAAAGTGAATTTCCCGCAACCCGACTGAGCGCGCCGCCGCTTCGAGCTGCTGCTGCGCCATCTGGTCCGCGCGCGGATCGTCGTCGACGAAGAACACCGGGCGGCCCAGCACGGCGCGGCTGATCGGACCGCCGGCGCTCTTCTCGGCCGAGCGCTTTAAATGGTCGACGAAAATCGCAATGATGTCCGTGTACTTGATCGCCGAGCCGTCGCCCAGATCGGTCGAATTCTCGGCGAGCGGCGAGCCGAGAATACTTTTCATCGAACGCATCAGACGGCCGTCGAAACCGTCGATGTACGCCGCCAACGCCGCGCGCCCGAACTCGCGGGTGTTCTCGTCGGTGTTGAAAAAGACGGCGGTCGGCAGCGTCGTATAGGCGCCCTCGACCGGCGCAAGCCTAAGCGCAGCGCCGTCAGGGACGGCCACGGCCGAATTGGAAGTACCGAAGTCAATCGCGCAATAGTTCATGGCAGGAATCGCCGCTCACGGCTGGCGCGGACAGAAAGGGGAGCGGCTTTGTATCACGAAAGCCCAATCAGCATCAACTGACGCTTTCAGGACGCCCGCAACACTGTCCAAATCCCGCCCGGCGGAACACAAATTGCTGAATTCGACAGGATACGCCGCCAATTTTCGGTAATCAGGAGACTCACAGCAATGAGCGCGCCGCCTACTGCCGTTATCCACGAGAAAACCGCTGCCGTCATTGACACCGACCTGCCTTCGCGGCTCGACCGTTTGCCGTGGGGACGCTTTCACTCGCTGATCGTCGTTGCACTGGGTGTCACGTGGCTGCTGGACGGTCTTGAAGTGACGCTGGCGGGCGCAGTGGCAAGTGCGTTGAAGTCTAGTCCATCGCTGCACTTTACCAACGCCGACGTGGGCCTCGCCGGCAGCGCTTATATTGCCGGCGCCGTGCTCGGCGCGCTCGGCTTCGGCTGGCTGACCGACCGGCTCGGCCGTCGCAAGCTGTTCTTCATGACGCTCGCGTTGTACCTGGCCGCCACCGCGGCGACCGCTTTGTCGTGGAATCTCGCTAGTTTCCTGCTGTTTCGCTTTCTCACCGGCGCAGGCATCGGCGGCGAATATACGGCGATCAATTCGACCATTCAGGAGTTCACGCCCGCGCGGGTGCGCGGCTGGACCGATCTCGGCATCAACGGCACCTTCTGGGTCGGCGCGGGACTCGGCGCGGCGGGCTCGCTGATCCTGCTCGATCCGAATCTGCTGCCGGGCGACTGGGGCTGGCGCGCCTGTTTCTTCATTGGCGCGGTACTGGCGCTGGGGATTCTGCCGATGCGCATCTGGTTGCCCGAAAGTCCGCGCTGGCTGCTGACGCATGGCGGTGAGCGCGATGCGCGCGCGATCGTCGAGGGCATCGAAACGCGTTTTCGCGACGAAGGCCATACACTCGCCGACGATGACCTCACGCGGCTAAAACTGCGGGCACGCGGACCTACGCCGCTACGCGAGGTGTTTCACACACTGTTCAACGTGCACCGACGGCGCGCGCTGGTCGGCCTGTCGTTGATGACCGCTCAGGCGTTCTTCTACAACGCGATCTTCTTTACCTACGCGCTGGTGCTGACCGATTTCTATCATGTGCCGGGCGACCATATCGGCTGGTATCTGTTGCCGTTCGCGCTCGGCAACTTCCTTGGACCGCTCGCGCTCGGCTGGCTCTTCGACGTAATCGGGCGACGCAAGATGATCGCTGTGACTTACGCTCTGTCCGGCATCCTGCTGACGCTAAGCGGCTACCTGTTCGAGCAGCAGATGCTCACCGTCGTGACGCAGACGATCGCCTGGATGGTGGTCTTCTTCTTCGCCTCCGCGGCAGCGAGTTCGGCGTATCTGACGGTCAGCGAATCGTTTCCGCTGGAAATCCGCGCGCTGGCGATCGCGGTGTTCTACGCGTTCGGCACAGCGCTGGGCGGCATCATCGGCCCGGCGTTCTTCGGCCGGCTGATCGACACGCATCAGCGCAGCGAAGTGTTTTTGGGCTATCTGGTCGGCTCGGGGCTGATGCTAGCCGCTGCGGTAATCGCCGCGATCTGGGGCATCGATGCGGAGCGCAAGTCGCTCGAGAATGTCGCCGCGCCGCTTTCGAGCGTCGCGGACGGCGTGCAATGAACCACGCGCCTTGAGCCTCGTGGGCTGCGGGGAACGAACCACGCGCCTTGTAGCGTCGCGGGCAATGCGGAATAAAAACGCACGGTCAGCACCGCGCGTTTTTATCACCACCAAGGCCGCAAGGCGCTCAGAACGCCTTCTTCCAGCCGCCGCCATAAGCGATGTCGGCAAGCGGCAAACGCTGACGCACCGACTTCTCGCGCTCGCGCAGCACCGGATCGAGCTTGTCGACTTCGCCGTAATGGCCGAGCGAAATGATGGCGATCACGTCGACATCATGCGGCAGCTTGAACGCCGCGCGGAACGCGTTCGGATCGAAGCCGCTCATCTGATGCGCGGCGAGACCGAGCGCATGCGCCTGCAGCACCAGCGCCATTGCCGCGGCACCCGCGTCGTACGGCGCGCAACGGTTCACTTCACCCTTGTTGGTGAGCGTATGCGTGGTCACCGCGATCAGCACCGGCGCCGGTGCATTCCAGCCCTGGTTGAACGGCACCAGTGTGGCGAAGGCCTGCTTGAACGAGACTTCATCGACACGGCGGTCGAATACGAGGAAACGCCACGGCTGCGCGTTATACGAAGACGGCGCCCAGCGTGCCGCCTCGAGCACCGAATGCAGATGCTCGCGGCTCACCGGCTCGCTCGAATACGCGCGCGGGCTCCAGCGACCTGCAATCAGCTCGTGAATGGCAACTGCGGTAGGGGCGGGTTTGTTGGTCATGCGCTTCTCTCGGTCGAAATTCATGATCGACGGGCGGCTGCCCGGGGTTTCATAGCATAACCGGGCTGAGCCGCTCGCGCTCCACCAAGTGCGCTTTAGTTTTCACGTGGGCTGCAATGGCAAACGGCCTCGTATGAGGCCGTTTGCGCTGCTTCGCTTCATTCACCGCGCGCAAGGGCGCAGCTTCATACCGCTTGCGGCTCCGGCACTTTAGCCTGCCGGTTGATCCGCAGCACGATCACGGCAGCACCCAGGCACAGGCCGCCAGAAATCATCGACGCCACCGTGTACGTGCCGAGACTCGCGCGCAGGATGCCCGCGCCGAGCGCCGCGAAGGCCGCGCCGAGCTGGTGGCCGGCGACCACCCAGCCGAACACGACCGGCGCCGCTTCCTCGCCGTAGACATCGGTCGCGAGACGCACGGTGGGTGGCACGGTGGCGATCCAGTCGAGTCCATAAAACAAGGCGAACAACGGCAGGCCGAAAAAATCGATGCCGAACGCGTGCGGCAGATACATCAGCGACAAACCGCGCAGACCGTAATACCAGAACAGCAACACGCGGCTATCGAAGCGGTCCGACAGCCAGCCCGACAGCGTCGTGCCGAACAGATCGAAGATGCCCATGGCGGCGAGCAAAGAGGCGCCCTGCACTTCGGTCATGCCGTAGTCGCCGCACATCGCGATCAGGTGCGTGCCGACGTAACCATTGGTGCTAGCGCCGCAAATAAAGAAGCTGAAGAACAACAGCCAGAAGTCACGGGTCTTGCTCGCCATGGCGAGCGTGCCGAAGGCGATGGCCAGCGGATTTTGCTTCGTCACCGAGGTGGAGACCGGTGCGTCGGCCGGTTCACCGAACGGGCGCAGTTGCATATCCGCGGGCCGCTCCGGGAGTAGAAACGCGACCAGTGGCAAGACGATCGCCGCCGCGCCCGCGACGACCCACACCACCTGGCGCCAGCCGTAATGCTCGGTGATGGCCGCGAGCATCGGCAGGAACACCAGTTGGCCGGTCGCCGAACTGGCGGTGAGAATCCCCATCACGAGGCCACGATGCGTGGTGAACCAGCGCGTCACAACGGTCGCCGACAACGACAGCGCCGCCACCCCGGTCGAGCCGCCCACCAACACGCCCCAAATCAGAACCATTTGCCACGGATGCGTCATCAGCGACGACAGCGCCACGCCCGCCGCCATCGTGCCGAGCGCGGCCAGCAAAGTCGGACGCACGCCAAAGCGCTGCATCGCCGCGGCCGCGAACGGCCCCATCAAGCCGTAGAGCGCGATGTTCACAGAGATGGCGAGCGAAATCGTCGCGCGGCTCCAGCCGAATTGATGCTCCAACGGCACCATCATCACGCTCGGCGTGGCGCGCGTTCCGGCCGCTGCCAGCAATACCAGAAACACCACCGCCACGGTCAACCAGGCGTAGTGGAAACGTCCGCCAATCAGTCTCGCCACCCAGTTCATCGGTTCTCCAATCGACTCCCGCCCCACAGGGCGCGCCGCTCGCATTGCTATGACTTTGGTAAAGGATTTGTGACAGATCAGTCACAATGAGTATTGCGATATTAGTTACTGGTCGGTAACATGTCAAGGCGTCTATTCAATTCAGGTGGCATGCCATGTCCGACAGAGAAACCCTCAAACCAGCCGCGGCACGGCGAGCGCGCGGCGCGCAGACGGCCGGCCCGGAGGCACAGCAGCATCTGTTGCGCGCCGCAGACGAACTGTTTTATCGCGAGGGTGTGCGGGCGGTCGGCGTCGACGCGGTGGTCGAGCGCGCGGGCGTGAACAAGATGAGCTTGTATCGCCAGTTTTCGTCGAAGGACGAACTGGTGATGGCGTACCTGGAGCGCAACGACGCGCAGTTTTTCAGCAACGTAGAGAAGAGCTTTGCGAAGCGTCCAGGCGAGCCGGCAAAACAGCTTCAGCAATATTTCGACGACCTGACGGTGCGCGCATCGATTGACGACTACCGCGGCTGTCCTTTCGTGAATTTATCGGTTGAGTTTCCGGACCCGGCGCATCCGGTGCGGCAATTCGTGTTCCGCACCAAGGAACGGCTGATGGCCCGGCTTCTGGAACTGACGACCGCGGCAGACGCCGATGATCCCGTAGCGCTGGCCAACGGGCTGGGTTTGATGATCGAAGGCGTGTACGCGGCCAGCCAGACCTACGGCCCGGGCTGCGGACCGATTCTTGCCGCACCGAAGGTCGCGGGCCAATTGCTCGCCGCCGCATGCGGCGCGTCACCGGCGCGTTAAGGTTTTTGCCGTCCCCTTGCGGCCAGGCGCGGATCGGTGGCGTTCCGCGCCGTTAGAATGGCGCTTTCCCCCTTTTCGCTGCTTGCCATGTCGTCGCCTGCCGAATCTCACGATGCTGTTATCGCCGCCACACGTCACTGGCTGACAGAGGCCGTGATTGGGCTCAATCTGTGCCCTTTTGCCAAGGCCGTGCATGTAAAGGGGCAGATTCGCTATGCCGTGAGCGACGCGGTGGATATGGAGGGGGTGTTAACCGATCTCGAAACCGAGATTCAGGCGCTCGTCGCGGCGAATCCTGAAGCGGTGGATACCACGCTTCTGGTTTTACCGCAGGCGCTCGGCGATTTTCTCGACTATAACGACTGCCTGTTTTTTGCCGAAAGGATGATCAAGCAACTTCGGCTGGAAGGCATTATTCAGATTGCCAGCTTTCACCCTCATTATCAGTTTGAAGGCAGTGAACCCGACGATATCGAGAATTATACGAATCGGGCGCCCTATCCTATTTTGCATCTGCTTCGCGAGGATAGTATTGAACGGGCGGTTCAGGCTTTTCCCGACGCGGAAGCCATTTATGGGCGGAATCAGGAGACCCTTCGGCGGATCGGTCTTAAAGGCTGGAACGATCTGATGAAAATGTAGTTCGCGCGGTGGCTATCAAAAAGCCACCGCCGCAGAACAGATCAGGCAGAGACAAAAAATCTTTCTTTCAGCTCTTCGATCCCGAGCGTTTCCATCACTTCGTTGAGCCTCTCGGCTGGCCGCCGCCTCGGCAGATCCTTGAACTGAGCAATGATCAGTTCATTCTTCATGGAATGCTCCCACCCGACTAACTCGGTCACGCTCACCTGATATCCATGTGCTTCCAGCTGCAAGCAGCGCAGCACGTTAGTAATCTGGCTTCCAAATTCCCGGGTATGCAGCGGATGCCGCCATATCTCGGTTAAGGCATTTCCCAGCGATTTACCCTTGTTTTGCCGTAGAACCCCCGCCACCTCAGCCTGGCAACACGGCACGACCACGATGTACTTCGCATGCTTTTCCAGAGCAAACCGAAGCGCGTCGTCAGTCGCGGTATTGCACGCATGCAGCGCCGTCACGATATCGATCTGCGCCGGCAAACGATCCGACGTAATCGATTCCGCCACCGACAAATTCAGGAACGACATCCCCTTGAAGCCCAGCCGGTCGGCCAGTTCCTCGGATTTCGTCACGAGATCCTCGCGCGTCTCGATGCCGTATATGTGCGACGCCCCACCAGCGGCGCCCTGAAACTCCTTGAAGAACAGGTCATACAGGATAAAACCTAGGTATGACTTGCCCGCGCCGTGATCGACGAGCGTCACCGCGCCCTGCTGGTCCTTGAGGTCTTTCAGCAGCGGCTCGATGAACTGGAACAGGTGGTAGACCTGCTTTAGCTTGCGGCGGCTGTCCTGGTTCAGCTTGCCGTCGCGCGTCAGGATATGGAGCTCCTTCAACAGCTCGACGGATTGGTTCGGACGGATTTCGTGGGTTTTGCTGGACATCGTGGGGGACCGCCATCGATTGCACCGCGAACGTGCGACAGATGACGGAAAAAAGGAAAAGTTGCTGCCAGTTTACCCAAAGCGCGGGCCGCTCACCTAAGGAGCCGCGTCGACCATGCGAGAAACGCCACAAACCTGGAACACTTCCTGCTCGAAAAGCGGTATGCGGAACGTTTCCGACGTGGCTTGAAAACATCTTGCGGGCCGGCTCAACGATGGCGTAAGCCGTGTCGCGCATAACAACAGGCTGTCGGCCGTGGCGTGGAGCACGTGAACCGAATGCATGTGGGGAAGACGGTCCCGGAACACGGACCGAACGTTACGTAACCGGCAGCGCGCCGCGATCTCAAACGGACGCGCGCCTGGATAATAGAAGAGGCTGCAATGGACACGGTACCCAACGGAAACGTCGAGCAGAAATTTCAGGAAATGCTCGCGAAGCTCACCGCCGCGCCCGCGTGGTCGGAAAAGCAGCAGCTCGAACTGGAGATGGCACGTGACATTTCCACCGAAATGCTGCGGCTGGCCGAAGTCATACGCGATGGCAGCATCGACATGGAAACGTGCCTGACGATGCTCAAGTACGCGAAAGTGCTCGACTTCGTGATGACGACGCTCGCTTCGCGTCGCGACATCAAACCGCAAACGCTGCGGGTCATTTTCAAGCTGGCCGGCCTGAAGGTGGATGAGGCTTACCCCAGCTAAGGACGTCCACGCAACGCCGCGACCCGTTCGAGCGGCTCGACGCAGCTCGAACTGATCAGCCGGCCTCCGTCCTCAGGGAGACGGAAAACAATCACGCGCGCGGCGCCTCAGCCGGCGGCGTGCCATCATGAAACAGCGTCTTGAGTTGCGAGCGCAGTTCCGGCGAGTCCGTATGTTTGTGCACCGTCACGGCATGTTGCACGGCCGCGTCGAGCAATTCGCTCTCGCTGTCGGCGGATAGGGCAACCGTGCAATTCATTTCGCTCGGAAACTCGCGACAGTCGATGTATTTGCGAGTCATGACAGTCTCCTTGATCAAACGTCAAAACATCCAGACAAACAGCAGGCGCGCAAACCACGCCGCCAGCCGCAACGCGGCAGCATTGGCAACGTCGGGCGAAATGAGAGCGGTGGGCTAGTTCGACGCGGGAAGGACGCGGACTACGTCCGATGGAAGGTGTTTGAAAAGTATAGTTCGCGCGGGGGGATTGCAAAGAAACGAGCGCAAACTGGACGGATACGAAACCGCCCGAACCCAGCGTTTTTCAGCCGGCTGATCCCGCATGCGGCCGCCCGTTTGCCCTGCGCTGCCCGCGGTGTGAAAATAGCGCCCTTCGCGCCGCCCGATCGTCAGATCAAGCCGGCGCGCCGCCCCTCCGCTCATCCGCAGGACCGCATGTCATCCTCCTTCGATTCCGCCCGCGTCGCCGTGATCGGCGGCGGCCCCGCTGGCTTGATGGCCGCCGAGGCGCTCGCCCGGCACGGCGTACAGGTCGACGTCTACGACGCGATGCCATCAGTGGGCCGCAAATTCCTGATGGCAGGCAAAGGCGGCATGAACATCACGCATTCGGAACCGCTCGAAGCGTTTCTTGGCCGCTATGGCGCGCGCCGCGAACAGATCGCGCCATTACTCGACACGTTCGGTCCCGACGCCTTGCGAGCATGGTTGCATGGGCTGGGCGTTGAAACGTTCGTCGGCAGTTCGGGACGGGTTTTTCCGACCGATATGAAAGCGGCGCCGATGTTGCGTGCGTGGCTGCATCGGTTGAGAGAAGCCGGCGTGCGCTTTCACATGCGCCACAAGTGGACCGGCTGGGACAACGATGGCGACGGCACCGCCGCGCACACGTTGCGCTTCGCAACACCCGGCGGCGAGCAACGCGTGAGCTGCGAAGCCGTGGTGTTCGCACTCGGCGGCGCAAGCTGGCCGCGGCTTGGATCGGACGCCGCCTGGGTGCCGCTGCTGAGCGCGCGCGAGGTGCCGGTGGCGCCATTGCAGCCCGCGAACTGCGGCTTCGACGCGGACTGGAGCCCGTATCTGCGCGAGCGTTTCGCCGGTCAGCCGGTCAAATCCGTGGCCATCACACTCACCGGCGTAGACAATAAAGTCCACAATCGACAAGGTGAAGCACTTCTGACAGAAACGGGCCTCGAAGGGAGCCTGATTTACGCGCTTTCGGCTGTTATCCGGGAGCGGATTCTTGCCGACGGCGACGTCACCATTGCGCTGGATCTCGCGCCAGGCTTGACGTTGGAGCGTGTCGTGGCCGAGGTCACGCGACCGCGCGGCTCGCGTTCCATGTCGACTCACCTGAACGGCAGAATCGGTATTAGCGGCGTAAAACTGGCCTTGCTGCATGAAATTCTGTCGAAAGAAGCTTTCGCCGATGCGAACGGTCTTGCGCACGCGATCAAGGCGCTGCCGGTGCGGCTCATGCGCGCCCGGCCTATTGCAGAAGCGATCAGCACCGCTGGCGGCATTCCCTTTGAAGCGCTCGACAAGCATTTGATGATCGAGCGTCTGCCCGGTGCGTTCTGCGCGGGCGAAATGCTCGACTGGGAAGCGCCGACTGGCGGTTATCTGCTCACCGCCTGCTTCGCCAGCGGGCTGGCGGCCGGACGCGGCGCACTAGCTTATCTCGAGACGCGCGGCGCGCCGGCTTGACACGCCGAGCTTTAGCGGCGCCTTATTGCGCGCTGTTGCGCATCACTGCGTTCCATCGCGCGTCATCATTAGCGCGCCTTCAGACGCCACAACGACGTCACTTCAGCCACGCGCGCCGTATGCAGGGCGTCGGTTTCATCGGTCGACTTCGGGTGCCGCGGACGGATATCCTCGCGCCCCACCACCATCAGCCCAGCTTTTTCAATGGCGGCAAGCAGCCACTCGCGCGTACGCAAGCCGAGGTGCTCAGCAAAATCCGACATGATCAGCCAGCCTTCTCCGCCTGGCGACAAATGTTCCGCCAGGCCGTTCAGAAAACCGAGCAGCATACGGCTTTCCGAGTCATAGATTGCGTATTCGATCGGTGATGCGGGCCGCGCCGGCACCCACGGCGGATTGCAGACCACCAGCGGTGCGCGGCCTTCCGGAAACAGATCCGCCTGCACGACCTCGACTTGCTGATCGTAGCCAAGACGCGTGAGGTTTTCTCGCGCGCAGGCAAGCGCTCGCGGGTCCTGATCGGTCGCGACGATTTTCTTCACGCCGCGTTTGGCGAGCAGCGCGGCCAGCACGCCGGTGCCGGTGCCGATATCGAACGCCTTGTTCAACGACGGCAACGGCGTGCACGCGACCAGATCCACATATTCGCCGCGCACCGGCGAAAACACGCCGTAGTGCGGATGGACGCGCTCGCCCAGCACGGGAATTTCCACGCCCTTCTTGCGCCACTCGTGCGCACCGATCAGCCCGAGCAATTCGCGCAGCGACACGACCGAGGCTTCGTCGGTCGACGGCCCATAGGTTTCGATGCAGGCCTGCTGCACTTCAGGCGCGCGGCGCAGCGGGATGCCGTAAGCGGCGTCGAGCGGGATCAGAATCATGCCGAGCGTGCGGGCACGTTGCGACTGTGCCTGGCGATGCAGGTTGAACGCGTCGAGCGGCGTTTCGCCCTGCTTGCGCGGCTTGCGCTCCAGCCGGCGCGTGACCGCCTGCAGCAGTTGGCGGGCGTTCTGAAAATCGCCGTTCCACAGCAGAGCCGTCCCTTCGCATGCGAGGCGATAGGCTGAGTCGGCAGTAGTACGGTCGTCCGCGACGACGACGCGTTTAGGTGGCGGCACCGCGGCTTCGGAGCGCCAACGCGCAGTGCGGGGGCCGTCGGCTTCGGGCCAGGTGATGGTTGCGGGGCTGGTCATGATGAAGGTGGGGTCTGTGTTGCGGGAGTGACGCGGTGAAACGTCGCGTCGTCGGGGGGCATTGCCCGCCGGAGTGATTCTTTCGATGCCGACTGACGCCCGAATAGTACCTCTCCCGGCTGGGTTCGCGGGGGCGCAATTCACTATCGTTGCGTGGTCCAGGGGCCCGCTCCCGGCATGCGCTGCGGCGATCAGGCGCAATTGACACGGACGGCGCTCAAAACTACGGTCTGATCGATATCGGACAACGGAGTGTTTATGATCAGCCTGACACCTGAAGATTTGCGCTACCACACCCTGACAAAGGGATTCAATCTGCGCTGGCCTGCCACCGACGCCCAGGCAGCCGCGCGCATCGAATTGTGCGAGAGCATGGAGGACGTTGCCACTGCGTTGCAACGCTGTGTCAACACGGGATCCCGGCCAACGATTCGCAGCGGCGGCCACTGCTACGAAGACTTCGTTTCGAACAATCCCGGCGGCACCGTGCTCGATCTGAGCCTCCTGAGCGGCGCGAGAGTTGACCGGGATGGGAGTTTTCGCATCGCCGCCGGCACGCAAAACTGGAATGGTTATCAGGATCTGTATAAGCGCCACGGTGTCACGCTGCCCGGCGGCTCATGCTATTCGGTCGGCGCAGGCGGACACATCTCCGGCGGTGGCTACGGCTTGCTGTCGCGGCTGCACGGACTGACCGTCGACTGGTTGACGGGCGTGGATATCGTCACCGTCGATGCACATGGCGAAGTCCTGCCACGCAGCGTCGACGCAAAGCGCGATCCGGATCTGTTCCGGGCATGCAGGGGCGCTGGTGGCGGCAACTTCGGCGTGGTGACCGAATACGCGTTTGCACAGCTGCCGCGCGCGCCTTCCGAGGTTGCCATCGCCAGCGTCGCGTTCGATTGGGCGGACATGAACGAGGCGCGCTTCACTGCCTTGTTGCGTGCGTACGGCGAATATTGGGAAACGCGAGGCACCCAACCGGACACGTGGGGCCTGTTCTCATTGCTCACGCTCACCCATCGCTCGGCCGGTCAGATCGTGCTGCTCAGCCAGTTTTGCAACCCGGACGGCACGTGCCGTGACCTCACGGTACTGAACGACTTCCTCGAGCGCTTTCAGGCGTGCGCTCCGGTGCCGATCACCGCCGCGCCGCCCAGCTACGGCACGGCGCACCCGTCGGGCGGACAGCGGTTGTGCTCCCAATCGCACAGCGTGACACGCTATGACTGGCTGACCGCGACGCAGATTCTGAACGGCTCCGGGCCTAACCAACGCGGCAAGTACAAGTCGGCTTATATGAAGCACAACTTCACGGCGCATGAGATCGCGCGCCTGTACACGTGCCTCACGCAAAATGTGGCGGGGCTTGATTTGAGCCAGTCGCTGGTTCAGGTGAATTCGTACGGCGGCGCCATCAACCGCGCCGAACTTGCCGGCACGACCGCTGTTGCACAGCGCGCCTCGATCATGAAACTGCAATATCAGACCTACTGGAGTTCGCCGCAAGACGACGCGGCTCATGTGCGCTGGCTTGGCGATCTGTATCGCGCCGTCTATTCGGCGCAGGACGGTATGGATCGGCGTTATGACGGCACGCCTTATCCGGGCGAGCACTACGAGGGCTGCTATATCAACTACCCCGACGCCGACATGCTCGGGTACCCGTTCTGGCCGCAACTGTATTACGGGGACGGAGGGCTCTATGCGTTTCTGCAAGACGTGAAACGCCGGTACGATCCGAACAACATTTTTCATCACGCGATGTCGATACGGCCGGGCTCCCCCCGGAGAGGATTGCCAGTGCACCTCACCGGCGTGCCAGGTGATCGCCGCGCGACGGATTCGTAGACAAAAATGTCCAACATCGACAAGGTGAAAGAGATCCGGGAAAATGGAGCGCCTTTCACTTCGCATGCGCACGCCGCCGACATGACGGCATGCGTTATGTGGAAACCGTCAAACCCTTGGCTAGCAAGCCGCGCGCGGCATTCCACGTCTCGGCCGCGGCCGTGCTAAAACAATTTTCGAACGCCGATTGCGCTTCAACGCATTGTCCGTCGTGGTGACGGACGTTTTCCGAACGTTTTCCGAATGTTTAACGCGCCCCGACCGTCGCCCGAAATAAAAAAACGGGTTTCTGAAAATTTCAGAAACCCGTTTTCGTACTACTGGTGCCGGCTGCAGGACTCGAACCCGCCACCTCATGATTACAAGTCAAGCGCTCTACCTGATGAGCTAAGCCGGCATGAGGCCGTGATTCTACTTCATTTCACGATCTTAAGGCGAGCCCTTCCGCCGCCTTTCGTTCCATCGTCGTCAGGCTGCGGGCTGTTGGTCGCGCTATCCGCCTTGGCGGAGGCGGCATCAGCAGTGGAAGACGACGTTTCGACCGCACGCGGCGCCACGCTGACGACGGGCGCAGCCGGCGGTTCGGTTTCGTCCGCCAGTTCCGCGTCGGCGCCTGAATCCTGCGCCTCGCCGCCTGCCGACTCGACAGGGAACGCCATGCCCTGCCCATTTTCGCGCGCGTAGATCGCGAGAATATTTGCGATCGGCACTTCGATCTTGTGCGACTTGCCGGAGAAGCGTGCGCTGAACTCGATCCATTCGTTGCCCATCTGCAACTGGCTGGTCGCCTCGAAGCTGATGTTCAACACGATCTCATTATCGCGCACGAACTGACGCGGCACGCGCGTCTGATTGTCGACCCGGACCGCAATATGCGGCGTGTAGCCATTATCCGTGCACCACTCGTACAGCGCGCGCAGCAGATAAGGCTTGGTGGAAGTCTCTTGCATCAACAGTCCTCTTACCGGGTTGGGGCGCACACGGAAAACCATCGAGACGCGGCGCCCTCACCCCAAAGCCAAACTCAACGACGCATCACCTTTTCCGAAGGCGTCAGCGCTTCAATATAAGCCGGGCGGCTGAAAATGCGCTCGGCGTACTTCATCAGCGGTGCAGCGTTCTTCGACAGCTCGATGCCGTAGTGATCCAGACGCCACAGCAACGGCGCAATCGCGACGTCCAGCATCGAGAACTCTTCGCCGAGCATGTACTTGTTCTTCAGGAAGATCGGTGCGAGCTGCGTGAGGCGATCGCGGATCGCGAGACGCGCCTTCTCGTGATTCTTCTCAGCGGCCTTGCCCTTTTCGTTTTCGAGCGTGCCGACGTGAACGAACAGTTCCTTTTCGAAGTTCAGCAGGAACAGACGGGCGCGGGCGCGCTGAACCGGATCGGCCGGCATCAGTTGCGGGTGCGGGAAGCGCTCGTCAATGTACTCGTTGATGATGTTCGATTCGTACAGAATCAGGTCCCGTTCCACGAGAATCGGCACCTGACCATACGGATTCATCACAGCGATGTCTTCCGGCTTGTTAAACAGGTCGACGTCGCGGATCTCGAAGTCCATGCCCTTTTCGAACAACACCAGCCGGCAGCGCTGGGAGAACGGGCAAGTTGTGCCGGAATACAGAACCATCATGTTTACGTTTCCTCAAAAAGCTGAAAGGCCAGCGCGCGGAAAAACCGTTCAACAGGTTTTTCCTGGCGCCGGCCCCACGCCGGGTGACGGCGTGATTATTTGATATGTTTCCAGTACGCGGCGTTCAGTCGCCAGGCGAAAAAGCTCAGAATGCCGAGGAAAAGCAGTACCCACACGCCAAGCTGTTTGCGGGTTTTCTGCGTCGGTTCGGACATCCATGACAGGTACGACACGAGGTCGGCCACAGCAGAATCATAATCTACCGGCGACATCGTCCCCGGCGTGACCTGTTGGTAGCCGACAAATTTGTGCACCGTTTCGCCTGTTTTTTCGTCGGTTTCGTCGCCGAACTTCGCGGTACGTTGCCCCTGAAGCTGCCACAGCGCGTGAGGCATGCTCACGTTTTCATACACCAGATTGTTCCAGCCGGTAGGCCGCGTATTGTCGCGATAGAAGCTGCGCAGATACGTGTACAGCCAGTCCTTGCCGCGCGCCCGCGCTTCCACCGACAAATCCGGCGGACTCGCGCCGAACCACGCTTTCGCGTCGTCCGGGCGCATCGCCACAGTCATGGTGTTGCCAACCTTATCTGTAGTGAACAACAGGTTCGCCTGAATTTCGCTCGGCTTGATGCCGAGGTCGGTCAGCCGGCTGTAGCGCATCAGACTCGCGCTGTGGCAATTCAGGCAGTAGTTTACAAACAATTGAGCGCCGTGCTGCAACGAAGCAAAATTCTCCGCGTTATCGGGCGCGCGGTCGAGAGGGAAATTCTCGTCCGCGTGCGCCGGTCCGGCCAGCACCGCGAGCAGTGTCGCGCCGATCAGCGCGCACGTCGAAAGCAGTTTTTTCATTTTGTGTTCTCCTGGCTCGCGATTAGTGGGGCTTGAACCGCACCCGCTCGGGCGGCTGCTTGAACGTGCCAAGCCGCGTCCAGACGGGCATACCGAGGAAAAACGCGAAGTAGATCAGCGCACACACCTGAGCAATCAACGTCGAGGCGGGCGACGGCGGTTTGGTGCCGAGGAAGCCCAACGTCAGGAAAGCGAGCACGAAGATCCCGTAGAACACCTTGTGAAAAAACGGCCGGTAACGGATCGACTTCACCGGCGAGCGGTCGAGCCACGGCAGGAAGAACAATGAGATCACCGCGCTGCCCATCACCACCACGCCCCAGAACTTCGATTCGGTGAACGCCATGGCCAGCACCACCAGCACCGCGAGCACCGGCAAGCCGAGCTTCCACTTGCCGCGTGCGCGCACCAGGGCAACGAGGCCGAGCAGCGCGACGATGATCATCAGCACGATCTTGAATGGATCGGTGGTGGCGCGCAGCATCGCATAGAACGCCGTGAAGTACCACACTGGCGCAATTTCCTGCGGCGTTTGCAACGGATTGGCAGGAATGAAGTTGTTTGCTTCAAGGAAGTACCCACCCATTTCCGGTGCGAAAAAAATGATCGCGGCGAAAATGATCAGAAACACCGAGACGCCCATGAAGTCGTGCACGGAGTAGTACGGGTGGAACGGAATGCCGTCGAGCGGAATGCCATCCGGCCCCTTCTTCGCCTTGATCTCGATGCCGTCGGGGTTGTTCGAACCCACTTCATGCAGCGCCACCAGGTGAGCAACCACCAGTCCGATCAGCACCAGCGGAATCGCGATCACGTGAAACGCGAAGAAGCGGTTCAGCGTCACGTCCGAGACGACGTAGTCGCCACGAATCCACAGCGACAGATCCGGCCCGATGAACGGAATTGCCGAGAACAGGTTCACGATCACCTGTGCGCCCCAGAACGACATCTGGCCCCACGGCAGCAAGTAGCCAAAGAACGCCTCGGCCATCAGGCACAGAAAGATCGCGCAGCCGAAGATCCAAACCAGTTCGCGCGGCTTGCGGTATGAGCCGTACATCAGCCCGCGGAACATATGCAAATACACGACGACGAAGAACATCGACGCGCCCGTGGAGTGCATATACCGGATCAGCCAGCCCCACGGCACCTCGCGCATGATGTACTCGACCGACGAGAACGCGAGCGTCGCGTCGGGCTTGTAGTTCATCGTGAGGAAGATGCCGGTGACGATCTGATTGACCAGCACCAGCAGCGCGAGCGAACCGAAGAAGTACCAGAAGTTGAAATTCTTCGGCGCGTAGTACTCGGAAACATGCTTTTTCCAAGTGGACGTCATGGGAAAACGGCGGTCGATCCAGCCGGCCAGACCGGTCGTCTCTACTTCGTGTTCGATCGCCATTACGCTTCTCCTTTCTCGTCCTTGCCGATCACGAGGCCGGTGGCCGACGTGAACATGTAGGGCGGGATGTCGAGGTTCTGCGGCGCAGGTTTGTTCTTGAAGACGCGGCCGGCCATGTCATAGGTCGAGCCGTGGCAAGGGCACAGGAAGCCGCCTGGCCAGTCGTCGGGAAGATTGGGCTGCGCGCCCTCCTGGAAGCGCGGCGTCGGCGTACAGCCCAGATGGGTGCACACGGCGACGGCGACGAAAAGGTTCTTGTGGTCGGTGCGCGAACGGAATTCGTTGTTGCAGTACTCCGGCAACGGCATCGAAAAGGGATTCGTGGTGTGGGGATCCGCTACTTCGTTATCGGCTTTCTGGACGTCAGCGAGCATTCTGTCGGTGCGGTTGATGATCCACACCGGCTTACCGCGCCAGGCGACGGTCTTCATGTCGCCGGGCTTCAGATCACTAATATCGACTTCGACCGGGGCGCCTGCCGCCTTGGCCTTTTCAGATGGTGCAAACGAACTAACAAAGGGTACGACAGTGGCAACGCCTCCTATGCCACCTGCTACGGTCGTCGCTATCAGCCAGGTACGGCGGCCGCCGTCGACGCGTTCATCTTCCTTGTCTCGCATTACACGCCCCACTTCTGAGTTGGATTTTTCCTTCACGTCGCTTCTACCGCCGCTAGTTTGCTCGAATGGAGTCGGCATTTACAAGGCCCCATTGCCAAAAACCGTGCGAAGCCCTTGATAAGTCAGGGTTTCTCCGTACGGATCGCAAACTTTTTCGCACCTCCTTTTAAGCACCCTCTACGTTATTCGTGCCTTTTTCTTATCTAATGCCAAGTTTCAATTCAAACGGGATTCGGGATATCGATATACAGGTGTTCGATATCGAACTGCTCGGACAGATGTTTGCCCACCGCCTGCACGCCGAAGCGCTCCGTGGCGTGGTGGCCGGCCGCGAGGAACGCCACCCCGCTTTCCGCCGAGGTATGCATCACCGACTCCGACACTTCGCCGGTCAGGTAGACGTCGGCGCCCGCGTTGATTGCGGCGTCGAACATGCCTTGCGCGGCGCCCGTGCACCAGCCCACGCGGCGCAGTTCGCGATCCGGGTCGCCGAACACGAGCGGCGTGCGGCCGAGCGTGTGCTCGACTTGCGCGGTGAAGTGCGCGAGCGTGATCGGCATCGGGAACGTGGCGAGCCAGCCGAGATCGTTCTCGCCGAAGCGCGCGTCGCTGATCCAGCCCATCTTCTGGCCGATCTGCGCGTTGTTGCCGAACTCGGGATGGTCGTCGAGCGGCAGGTGATAGGCGAACAGGTTCAGGTCGTTGGCGATCAGCAGCTTCAGCCGCGCGTGTTTGCGGCCGGTGATCTGCGGCGCCTCGTTACGCCAGAAGTAGCCGTGATGGACCAGCACCGCGTCCGCGCCCCAGTCGAGCGCGGCCTCGAGGAAGGCCACTGAAGCCGTCACACCGGTCGCGAGCTTATTGATCTTGCGGCGCCCTTCGACCTGCAATCCGTTGGGGCAATAGTCCTTGAAGCGCGCGGTTTCAAGGAGATTGTTCAAGTACAATTCAAGTTCGATCCGATCCATATAAACCTCTAGTCTTCAGATGCTTAGACGCTTTTGGCTGTTCTTTGCCCAAGCGGTGACTGTGCTGTTGGCGCTGATGTTCATCATTGCGACCCTCAAACCGCAGTGGCTCCAGCGTCAAGGGCAATTCGGCAAGCAACTCGCCGAACCGATCGTCGCCCTTAGGGAAGTAGCGCCAGGCATCGGCACTGGCCCAGCACAGGCGTCCTATGCAGACGCCGCGCAAAAGGCCATGCCCGCGGTCGTCAATGTGTTCTCCAGCAAGGATGGCTCACTGCCGCCCGATCCGCGCGCGAAAGATCCGTTGTTCCGCTACTTCTTCGGCGACAAGAACAAAGGCAAGCAGCAGGAGCAACCCGCGTCGAATCTCGGCTCGGGGGTGATAGTGAGTTCGGAAGGTTACATTCTAACGAACCAGCACGTGGTGGACGGGGCCGATCAGATCGAAATCGCGCTCGCCGACGGCCGCACCACCAATGCGAAGGTGATCGGCGTCGATCCCGAGACCGATCTGGCCGTGCTGAAGGTCAACATGACCAATCTGCCCACCATCACGCTCGGCCGCATGGACCAGACACGCGTGGGCGACGTGGTGCTGGCGATCGGCAATCCGTTCGGCGTCGGCCAGACAGTGACCATGGGCATTGTCAGCGCGCTCGGGCGCAATCACCTCGGTATCAACACCTTCGAAAACTTCATTCAGACCGACGCGGCCATCAACCCCGGCAACTCCGGCGGCGCTCTGGTCGACGTGAACGGCAATCTCCTGGGGATCAATACCGCCATCTATTCGCGCTCGGGCGGCTCGCTCGGCATCGGCTTTGCGATTCCTGTCTCGACCGCGCGCAGCGTGCTGGAGAGCATCATCACGACGGGCTCGGTCACGCGCGGCTGGATCGGCGTGGAGCCGCAGGACGTGACGCCGGAAATCGCCGAATCGTTTGGGCTTGAGCAGAAGTCGGGCGCGATTGTCGCAGGCGTCCTGAAGAACGGACCGGCCGACCGTGCGGGCATCAAGCCGGGCGACATCCTCGTGAGCGTGAATGGCCAGGAGATCACCGACACCACGCGCCTGTTGAATGTCATCGCGCAGATCAAGCCGGGCACGGCTGCGAAGGTTCATCTGGTGCGCAAGAGCCACGAGATGGATCTGGAGGTGACGATCGGCAAGCGCCCGCCTCCACCGAAGCAACCGGCGGAGGACAACGGCGGCGGCGATCAGCAGGACGACGACGGCGGTTGAGACGCGATAGATAACGGCCAGTGGTGGTGCACCGCAAAACAAAAAGGGCAGTCCGTGATGGACTGCCCTTTTTGTTTGTCTCTCCGTGCTGCCGTTCAACCCGCCGGACTGTCGTCCGCAATCACAGGTTTCTGCTTGCCGACAATCAACCGCGCCGCGATGATGCCCGCCTCGTACAGCACGATCAGCGGAATCGCCAGAATCAGCTGCGAGAACACGTCCGGCGGCGTCACCACCGCCGAAATCACGAACGCGCCGACGATCACATACGGACGGATCTCCCTGAGCTTCTTGATGGTCAGCACGTTCATGCGGACCAGCAGCACCACGACAATCGGCACTTCGAACGTCACCCCGAACGCGAGGAACATGGTCAGCACGAAACTCAGGTAGTTGTCGATATCGGTGTTCATCTCCGCGCCGAGCGGCGCGTTGTAGTGCGCCATCACGCGGAAGATGGTCGGAAACACCACGAAGTACGCGAACGCCATGCCGCACAGGAACAGCGTGTAGCTGCTGCCCACCAGCGGCCCGACCAGCTTCTTCTCATGCTGGTACAAACCCGGCGCGACGAACGCCCAGATCTGGTACAGCACGACCGGCAGCGCGATCACGAAGGCGACCATCATGGTCACCTTCATCGGCACGAAGAACGAGCCGGTGACGTCGGTGACGATCATCTTGCCGTCCTTCGGCAGATTCTGCATCAAGGGCCGCGCCAGCAGCCGGAAGATGTCCGGCGCCCAATATACGAGCCCGACAAACACCACGATGACGGCAAGGCCGGCGCGGATGATACGGTCGCGCAATTCAACGAGGTGGGAAATGAAGGTCTCTTCAGTGCCTTCGTCCTGGGTTTGCTGGGGGTCGCTCACACCGGCCCTCGGTTAGAGATTGTCGTTCTGATCATCAGAAGAACCGCGTCGGACGACGCATGGAGGCTGGCGTATGCCGCGCCACGCGCGCCGCACCCGACTGCACGCGCGTGCGGCGCGTGGTGGCGCGCTTGTACCAGGTGGGCATGGCGGTCTGCTTGACGCGCCAGTTCTTGCGTTTGGGGCCTGCCGGTGGCGTGCTGGTCTGCCACGGCGAATTGCTGACATCCTCAAGCGCGCCGCCGGCAATGCTCGGCGACACCGACGTGCCGCTATTCCACGCGTCGTTCAGCTCGGCTTCATGCTTGCGCAGATTCTCCTGAACGCTGGTTTCGACGTTGCTCGCCGCCGCTTCGAACTCGGTTTTCATGCGACGCAATTCGTCGAGTTCGATTTCGCGGGTGACCTCGGCCTTCACGTCGTTGATATACCGCTGCGCGCGGCCGAACAGCGCGCCGGCCGTGCGGGCGACGCGAGGCAGGCGCTCAGGCCCGAGTACGACCAGCGCGACGACGCCGATCAGCGCCATCTTGGTTAGACCGAGGTCCAGCATGAAGTGAAGTGTCCGTCAGTAACGCGGTTGGGCCGCGGCTTAGCGGTAATCGCCGGAACGTGGCGTCTTTTCCTTCGCATCCACATCTACCGTGCCATTGCGCGGCAGTTCGCGCTGCTGCGCTTCACCTGGAGGCGTTTCGGCTTCCTTCATGCCTTCCTTGAAGCCCTTCACCGCGCCACCCAGATCGGTGCCGATATTGCGCAGCTTCTTCGTGCCGAACACGAGCGCCACGATCAGCAACACGATCAGCCAATGCCAAATGCTCAACGAACCCATGACTACTCTCCTTAACCCCGACACCGCACTGTGATGCGGCAATAGTCTTGCGCCTTACGGCGTGAATCGAAGCGCGTACGCTCCATCTATACGTTACCGCGAACTGTTCCGGTTCAACCCGCGACACGGTGTGCCATTCTGACCTGACGAGCGCGTGGACGTCGTTACAGTGCAGCCAAAACTACGGCCCCACTATTGTCTGCGACCAAAACTCGCCGCGCGCCTCGCAGCCCGCGGTTGTTTGTGAGCCTGCTCTGTGAGCGCGTTCGTCAGCGCATTCGTCAGCCCATTCGCTGCCACGGACGCGGCCCTGCGAGGATGTGTGCGTGCAGGTGATATACCTCTTGCCCGCCGCCCGGCCCCGTATTGATGACCGTGCGAAAACCGCTGTCGCCACCGGTGTACGCCACGCCCAGCTGCTCGGCCAGACGCGCTACCAGAACAAGCATTCTACCAAGCAGCGGAGCCTCGCTTTCGGTGCAATTCGACAGCGTGGCGACGTGCTTGCGAGGAATCACCAGCACATGCGTTTCCGCTGCCGGGCGGATGTCGCGGAAGGCAACAAACTCTTCGTCTTCATGGACTTTAGTCGACGGAATCTCGCCGGCGGCGATCTTGCAGAAAAGGCAGTTCGGGTCGTGACTCATCGTATTCCTGACACAATATGGCTAGAGCGCAAAACGTGGCGCGGCACGGTTCGTGTCCCGCCCGACCATAACCGGACTCGACTCAAAACCAGCCACGCGGATTCGCAAGCGGCTTGTTATCGTACAGATACAGCCAACCCTTGATAATACGGTACAACATCCAGATGCTGACGGCCCACAAAACCGGAATGCCGATCACCACGAACAGCAGCACGCCGCCGATCGCATAACCCAGCAAGGCCATCCAGAACGAGCGGATCTGCCACTCGAAATGCGCTTCATATGGCGTTCCCACCACATCGGGCCGCTTCACATAGTTGATGATGATCGCGATCAGAATCGTCAGACCACCCGTCAGCCAATGGACCGCATATAGCGCGTACAGCACATGCGTGAGCGTGCGCAGACTGCGTTCGCGCTCGGGTTCGATCGCGTTGCGGTAGACCGGCGGCGGATAATTGCCTTGCGACTGTTCCATGCTTGCGTCCTCCCGAGGATGCGATCCTATGCGTTCAGTGCAATGTGGGTCCCGACGTTCGCCACTTCAAGATGAATGGCGACAAGGCGGCGACACTCAGTCGCCGTTTTCCTCGCGCTCGCGGCTCTTGCGCAGCGCCTTTTCCTCGATGCCCGACAGGCCTTCACGGCGCTCGAGTTCGGCAAGCACGTCCGCCGGGCTCAGGTCGAAATGCGACAGCATCACGAGGCAGTGAAACCAGAGGTCCGCCACTTCGCCGACCAGCGCTTTCGGCGCGCCGCCGTGGCGCGCGTCTTTGGCGGCCAGCACGACTTCGGTGGCCTCTTCGCCGATCTTCTTGAGCACTGCGTCATCGCCTTTGTGGAACAGGCGCGACACGTATGAGACGTCCGGATCGCCGCCCTTGCGGCTGTCGATGACGGCCGCAAGGCGCAGCAGCGTGTCGTTCGTGGACGAAGAGGGTTCCGTGGATTGCGTGGATTGCGTCATTTGTAAATGTGTTCGGGGTCTTTCAACACGGGATCGACGGCGGCCCAGCCGCCATCTTCAACCGTGCCTTCGAATTTCTGGAAAAAACACGAGTGGCGGCCGGTGTGGCACGCAATGCCCGACACCTGCTCGACCTTCAGCAACACGACGTCTTCGTCGCAATCGAGCCGCACTTCATGCACATGCTGCACGTGGCCGGATTCTTCACCTTTGAACCACAGGCGCTGGCGCGAGCGCGAGAAGTACACCGCGCGGCCGGTTTCGACGGTTTTCGCCAGTGCTTCGCGGTTCATCCACGCGAACATCAGCACGTCGTTGCTCGACGCTTCCTGCGCGATCACCGGTACGAGGCCGTTCGCGTCCCACCGGACCTTGTCGAGCCAATCTACTGCAGAGGGATTCACCACGTCACAACCTCACCGAAATGCCTTGATCGGCCATGAAGCGCTTGGCCTCGCCCACCGTGTGCTCGCCGTAGTGGAAGATGCTGGCGGCCAGCACCGCGTCCGCATGGCCGCTCTTGATACCGTCGGCCAGATGCTGCAGCGAGCCGACGCCGCCCGAGGCGATCACCGGAATCGACACCGCGTCGGACACCGCGCGCGTGAGCGCAAGGTCGAAGCCGCTCTTGGTGCCGTCGCGGTCCATGCTGGTCAGCAGGATTTCGCCCGCGCCCAGTTCGGCCATCTTGCGCGCCCATTCGACGGCTTCGAGGCCGGTGGCCTTGCGCCCGCCGTGCGTGAAGACTTCCCAGCGCGGCGCCTCGCCGTCCGCGGAGACGCGCTTCGCGTCGATGGCGACGACGATGCATTGCGAGCCGTATTTGTCCGTCGCGTCGCGCACGAGTTGCGGATTCGCGACCGCCGACGAATTCATGCTGATCTTGTCCGCGCCCGCGTTGAGCAGCCGCCGCACGTCCTCGACAGCGCGCACGCCACCGCCGACCGTCAGCGGAATAAACACCTGAGAGGCGACTGCTTCGATGATCGGCAGGATCAGATCGCGCTGATCGGAGGTGGCGGTAATGTCGAGGAAGGTCAGTTCGTCGGCGCCCTGATCGTCGTAGCGGCGCGCGATTTCGACCGGATCGCCGGCGTCGCGCAGTTCGACGAAGTTGACGCCCTTGACCACGCGTCCAGCCGTGACGTCGAGACAAGGGATGATGCGTTTAGCTAGAGCCATGATCTTGCAATTCTGCCAATACCGCTGATGAGGCCGCTCGCCTGAATCTTCACGAGCGGCACTGTGCCGGCGCGGCTCGCCGCAGGGGTGTCGAACAGAAACACCTGCGGCGCGACGCGCTTTCGGGACGCGCCGTTGCGTCCGCTTTTAGGTTCGCTACTGCGTCGATTCCGGGTCGACAGCGACGCTTCAAGCGGTGAACCTAAGCGTCGTCCGATTCGCGCAGCCGGTCCGCGAGGGTCTGCGCAGCCGCGAAGTCCAGATCTCCCGAGTAGATCGCCCGGCCGCAGATCACGCCTTCGATGCCTTCGTCCTCGACTTCGCACAGCGACTCGATGTCCGCGAGGTTCGACAAACCGCCGCTCGCAATTACCGGAATCTTCACCGCGCGTGCGAGACGCACCGTCGCTTCGATGTTGATGCCTTGCAGCATGCCGTCGCGGCCGATGTCGGTGTAGATGATCGACTCGCAGCCGTAATCCTCGAACTTGCGCGCCAGATCGGCCACTTCATGGCCGGTCAGCTTGCTCCAGCCGTCGGTGGCAACCTTGCCGTCTTTCGCATCCAGCCCGACGATGATATGGCCGCCGAAAGCCGTGCACGCATCCTGCAGGAAGCCCGGATTCTTCACCGCAGCCGTGCCGATGATGACGTACGACAGACCGTCGTCCAGATAGCGCTCGATCGTGTTCAGGTCACGGATGCCGCCGCCCAGCTGGACGGGAATCTCGCCCCCTACTTCCTCGATGATCGCGCGGATCGCGTCTTCATTTTTCGGCTTGCCGGCGAACGCGCCATTCAGGTCGACGAGATGCAGACGCCGGGCGCCGCGGTCGACCCAATGCCGGGCCATCGCCGCCGGTTCCTCGGAAAATATCGTCGCCTGGTCCATATCGCCCTGTTTGAGGCGTACACAGTGACCATCTTTCAGGTCGATGGCGGGAATCAGCAGCATAGCAATCGGGTGTTGTCAGGGAGGTGGTTGAAGGTCGGCGGCAGCGGCTGACAAACCAGCCCGCCACCACGCCGTTTCGCTAGTTTAGTACAACTCTTTCGACGCCCTTGCGGAGCGCCATATTGGAGCGGATGGAGCGAAATCGTCTTACTGCGGTTGTAGCACACGGCCGACGCCCCGCTTGTGGCGGAACGACGCGCGGCAACGGGATGAAGAAAGGCGCTCACGGATTCCAGTGCACGAAGTTGCGATACACGCGCAGCCCCGCTTCGGCGCTCTTTTCCGGGTGGAATTGGGTCGCGAAGATGTTATCCCGCGCCACCGCCGAGGTAAAGGGTACACCGTACACCGTTTCGCCCGACGTATGGGCGGCGTTGTCCGGCACGACGTAATAGCTGTGCACGAAGTAGAAGAACGCATTATCCGCGACGCCGTCCCACAACGGATGCGGCTGCGCCTGGCGCACGCGGTTCCAGCCCATTTGCGGGACCTTGAAGCGCGAGCCGTCGTCCTGCACCTGGCCTTCCAGGTCGAAGCGCAGCACCTTGCCGGGCAACAGGCCGAGACCAGGCGTATCGCCCTCGGCGCTCCAGTCGAACAGCATCTGCTCGCCGACGCAAACGCCCATCAGCGGCTTGTTGCGCGAGGCCTCGATGACCGCTTCCTGCAGGCCGGATTCGGCCAGACTGCGCATGCAGTCGGGCATGGCGCCCTGGCCGGGCAGCACCACGCGGTCGGCCGAACGGATCGCTTCGGGCTGATCGACGATCGCCACGTCCGCTTCCGGCGCGGCTTTGCGCAATGCCTGGGCCACCGAGCGCAGGTTGCCCATTCCGTAATCCACAATCGCTATCGAAGTTTTCATTTCAAGTTAGGCAGCAATGCCTTCAATCCATCGACGATGAATTCCACCGCCAGCGCCGATAACATCAAACCCATGAGCCGCGTACCGATGTTGATACCCGTGCGACCGACCCAACGGGCAATCGGTTCAGCGAGGCGCAGCGAAAAAAAGCAGATCGCCGCCAGCACGGCGCCGATCGCGATCAGGCTCAGCCGGTCGTACCAGTGAGCCGAGCCGGCCGCGTAGATGATCGTGGTGCTGATCGCGCCTGGGCCCGTCAACAGCGGGATCGCCAGCGGCACGACCGCGATGTTGTCCTTCTGCTCGGCTTCGTCGCGCTCTTCCGCCGTCGAACGGCTGTTGCCGATCTGGGCGTTCAGCATGTTGATCGCCATCAGCAGCATGATGATCCCGCCGCCCACTTCGAGCGACCCAACCGAAATGCCAAAGAAGCTGATGATCTGCTGTCCGAGCAGCGTCGTCACCGCAACCACACAGAACACCGAAATCGCCGCGATACGGATGGTTCTGCGCCGCTCGACGTCGCTCTGATGCGCCGTCAGGCTCATAAAGAACGGGATGGCGCCGACCGGGTTGATCAGCGCCAGCAGCGAAATAAACGACTTCAGGATATCCATCGCACACCGGGTGCGCGAGCGCAGCCGGTCCTGGTTCTAAGTCTGGTAAATGAGCTGGTAAATGAGCCGGTAAATGCGCCGGTAAATGCGCGCTTAAAGGCTGCCCTTGGTCGACGGAATCTGTCCCGCCGCGCGTTCGTCCATCTCGACGGCCATGCGCAATGCACGCCCGAACGCCTTGAACACCGTTTCCATCTGATGATGGGCGTTCAGGCCTCGCAGGTTGTCGATATGCAGCGTGACGCCGGCGTGGTTCACGAAGCCGCGGAAAAATTCAATGGAGAGATCGACGTCGAACGTGCCGATGCGTGCACGCGTGAACGGCACATGGAATTCGAGGCCCGGACGCCCGGAAAAGTCGATCACGACGCGCGACAGCGCTTCGTCGAGCGGCACGTAGGAATGACCGTAGCGGCAAATGCCCTTGCGGTCGCCGATTGCCTTCGCGACGGCCTGGCCGAGGGTGATGCCGACGTCTTCGACCGTATGGTGGTCGTCGATATGCAGGTCGCCGTGTGCTTCGATGTCGAGGTCGAACAAGCCATGCCGTGCGATCTGGTCGAGCATGTGATCAAGAAACGCCACACCGGTGGCCAGCTTCTGCTGACCGGTGCCGTCCAGATTGATCTTCACACGGATCTGCGTTTCGCTGGTGTTGCGAACGACTTCCGCAAGGCGCATGGTAATTCCTCGAATCTAGCTAGAAAGCGATAGTAGTGTGGGGTAGAAAAACGGCGGACCGCGCGCGCTTCCCGTGGCAGGGCAAAGCGCTCACGCGGCCATTCGGCACGCCGTTCAGTGCAGCACGAGTTTCAGTCCGGCGATCAATTGGGCGTTTTCTTCGGGCGAACCGACGGTCAAACGCACACAATTGACCAGCAATGGATGCATTTTACTCACGTTTTTGATCAGAACCCGTGCGGCCAGCAGTGTTTCGAACATAACAGATGCGTCCGGCACCCGCACCAGCAGGAAGTTGCCGGCGCTCGGGAATACTTCGGCGCCCGGCAATTGGGCCACGGCTTGCGCGAGTCTCGTGCGTTCTTCGCGCAATTGCGCGGCCTGGGTGTCGAGCACGTCGACGTGGTCGAGCAGGAAATCGGCGGCGGCTTGCGTAAGCACGTTGGTGTTGTAGGGCGGGCGCACCTTGTCGAATTCGGTGAGCCAGGCGGGCTTGCCGACCAGATAACCCAGGCGGATGCCGGCCAGGCCGAGCTTGGACACGGTACGCATCACGACGACGTTGTCGAACTGATCGGCACGCGGCAACCAGCTTTGCTGCGCAAACGGCTGGTATGCCTCGTCGATCACCACCAGGCTTTTATTCGCCGCGGCGATGACGCGCTCCATGTCCGCATCGTCGTACAGCGTGCCGGTCGGGTTATTCGGATAGGCCAGATAGACGATCGCCGGTTCATGCTCGGCGATCGCCGCGAGCATCGCTTCGGTGTCGAGCGTGAAATCGGCCTTCAGCGGCACGCCGATGAATTCCAGATTCGCCAGCTTCGCCGACATCTGATACATCACGAAACCCGGTACCGGTGCGAGCACCTTGGCGCCCGGCTTCGCGCACGCCACCGACATCATGCTGATGATTTCATCCGAGCCGTTGCCGAGCAGCACATCGCAACACGCGGGCACGCTCATCACGCGCTTGATCTTTTCGATCAGCGCTTCCGGGCGCGGCGCCGGGTAGCGGTTCAGCGCCACACCGGCCAGATGCTCGCCCAGATGGGCGGCGAGCACCGGTGGCAGCGGAAACGGATTTTCCATCGCATCGAGCTTGATATAGCCCGTGGCGTCCGGAACCGGATAGCTCGTCATCGCGAGCACGTCGCGGCGGATGATGTCTTGAGGTGTCGTCATAAGTCAGTGGACCTGCCCGCACGGGAGACGCCGGCCGGGTATCGGCGGCTTGCGGACGGCCCCAGGTTGGTCTGTATTGTCGTTATTTAACGGGAAACCGCGCGAAATCCGTCGGTAAAGTTCGCACGCATCGGTTCGATGCCCGCCTGCTCCGTGTTCAGGCTCGCCGCGTCCGGCCTCGCTTAGCCGTTCTGCCGCATCCGGTATTCTGCGCTGCGGGCGTGCGCCTGCAGGCCTTCGCCGTAAGCGAGTTCGGCGGCGATCTCGCCGAGCGTCTGCGCACCTTCCGCACTGACCTCGATCACGCTCGAACGCTTGAAGAAATCGTAGACGCCCAATGGCGACGAAAACCGTGCGGTACGCGAAGTAGGCAGCACATGATTCGGCCCCGCGCAGTAATCGCCGAGGCTTTCGCTGGTGTAGCGGCCGAGGAAGATCGCACCGGCATGGCGGATCAGCTGACCCCACTGATGCGGTTCCAGCGCCGAGATTTCGAGGTGTTCAGGGGCAATGTCGTTGGCGATCGCGCAGGCCTCGGCCATATCGCGCACCTTGATCAACGCACCGCGGCTTTCGAGCGACGCGCGGATCACATCCCGGCGCGGCATGCTCGGCAGCAGTTCGTTGATCGCGTCGCGCACGCGGGCGATGAATGCATCGTCCGGGCACAGCAGGATGGATTGCGCGAGCTCGTCGTGCTCGGCTTGCGAGAACAGATCCATCGCGATCCAACGCGGGTCCGTCGTCCCGTCGCACAGCACGAGAATTTCCGACGGCCCAGCGATCATGTCGATACCGACCGTGCCGAACACACGGCGCTTGGCCGACGCGACATAGGCGTTGCCCGGGCCGCAGATCTTGTCGACTGCGGGCACCGTTTCCGTGCCGTACGCCAATGCGCCCACCGCCTGCGCGCCGCCGATCGTAAACACGCGATCCACGCCGCCCAGCAAGGCGGCCGCCAGCACCAGAGGATTCTTCACGCCGTCCGGCGTGGGCACGACCATGACGATTTCGCGCACGCCGGCCACGCGCGCCGGAATCGAGTTCATCAGCACCGACGACGGATACGCCGCCTTGCCACCCGGCACATAGATACCCGCACGATCCAGCGGCGTCACCTTCTGCCCGAGCACGGTGCCGTCTGCTTCCGTGTACTGCCAGCTATGGCTGCCGCACTCGATCCTCTGCTTCTCGTGGTAACCGCGCACACGCGCCGCCGCCGCTTCGAGCGCCGCACGGCGCTTAGGCTCGAGGCCTTCGAGCGCCGCCTCGAGTTCGGACATCGGCAACTCGAGCGCCTCGACGCTCTTCGCCTCGACACGGTCGAAGCGGTTCGTGTACTCGAGCACCGCAGCGTCGCCGCGTGCCTTCACGTCATTCAGAATCTGCGCGACCGAGCGCTCGATTGCTTCGTCTTCGCTCGCCTCGAACGCGAGCACCGCGTGCAGCGCCTTGTGAAAGTCGGGCGCGCTGGAATCGAGTTTGCGAATCTTGATAGACATACGGATATCCGTTTCGGTAAGGCGCGCGTTAAAAGTTTGACCACTCGCGTGGTCAAACTATTCAGGCCACCGCAGTGCCGGCCTTCGACGCGCGTTCGAACGCGTCGAGGATCGGCCGCAGCGCGGCGCGCTTGAGCTTCAGCGCTGCCTGGTTCACAACGAGGCGCGACGAAATCTGCATGATCTCCTCCACCTCGACAAGATTGTTGGCGCGCAAGGTATTGCCCGAACTCACCAGGTCGACGATTGCGTCGGCGAGGCCGACCAGCGGCGCCAGTTCCATCGAACCGTACAGCTTGATCAGGTCGACGTGCACGCCCTTGGCGGCAAAATGCTCGCGCGCGGTTTCCACGTACTTGGTCGCCACGCGCAGGCGTGCGCCTTGGCGCACCGCGTTCGCGTAGTCGAAACCGGCCGCCACCGCGACCGACATCCGGCAACGCGCAATGTCCAGGTCGACCGGCTGATACAGCCCGCTGCCGCCGTGCTCGAGCAGCACGTCCTTGCCTGCCACGCCGAAGTCGGCTGCGCCGTATTCGACGTAGGTCGGCACGTCTGTGGCGCGCACGATGATCACCCGCAGGTTCGCGTCCGTCGTGGGCAGAATCAGCTTGCGCGAGGTTTCCGGATCTTCGGCCACTTCAATGCCGGCTGCGGCGAGCAGCGGCAGCGTCTCTTCGAAGATACGCCCTTTCGACAACGCCAGCGTAAGCGGTGCGCTCACGGCCGGCGAAGACGACGTTTGCGGCATCGAACTCATGCCTGGCTCCCGGCGACGCGGCGCACCTTGGCGCCGATGGCGTTGAGCTTGGTCTCCATCCGGTCGTAACCGCGATCCAGGTGATAGATACGGTCGATCAGCGTTTCGCCTTCGGCACGCAGCGCAGCGATCACGAGGCTCGCCGAAGCACGCAGGTCGGTCGCCATCACCTTCGCGCCGGACAGCTTCTCGACGCCTGTCACGAGCGCGGTGTTGCCATCGATCGTGATGCTCGCGCCGAGACGGTTCAATTCCTGCACATGCATGAAGCGGTTCTCGAAGATCGTCTCGACAGCTTGCGAGGTACCCTCCGCGATCGTGTTGAGCGCCATGAACTGCGCCTGCATGTCGGTCGGGAACGCCGGGTATTCGGACGTGCGGAAGCTCACCGCACTCGGACGCTTGTCCATCCGCACGCGCATCCAGTCTTCGCCTTCTTCGATCGTGACGCCGGCTTCACGCAGCTTTTCGGTGACGGCCTCAAGGATCAGCGGACGCACGCGGCGCAATGTGACATCGCCACCGGCAGCCGCGACCGCGCACAGGAACGTGCCGGCTTCAATGCGATCCGGAATCACCCTATGCTTTGCGCCATGCAGCTTGTCGACACCCTGAATCACCAGACGGTCGGTGCCGATGCCTTCGATCTTCGCGCCCATCTCGACCAGCAGATGCGCGAGGTCACCGACTTCCGGCTCACGCGCGGCGTTCTCGATGACCGTCTCGCCTTCGGCAAGCACCGCCGCCATCAGCAGGTTTTCGGTGCCCGTCACCGTAATCACGTCGGTCACGATGCGCGCGCCCTTCAGACGCTTCGCACGCGCTTCGATGTAGCCATGCTCGATCGTGATCTCGGCGCCCATTGCCTGCAGACCCTTGATGTGCTGATCCACCGGACGCGCGCCGATTGCGCAGCCACCCGGCAGCGACACCCTGGCGTGGCCGAAGCGCGCCACCAGCGGGCCAAGCACCAGGATCGACGCACGCATGGTCTTCACGAGTTCATACGGCGCGACGAGGTTATCGACCTTCGACGCGTCCAGCGACACGCGCCCTTCGCCGCTCTCGATGCGCACGCCCATCTGGCCAAGCAGCTTCAGCATCGTGCGCACGTCCTGCAAGTCGGGCACGTTTTCCAGATGCACCGGTTCCGCGCTGAGCAGACTCGCGCACAGGATCGGCAACGCCGCGTTCTTCGCGCCTGAGACGACAACTTCACCCGACAGCGGGTAGCCACCTTCAATGATGAGTTTATCCATGCCTGTCAGTTCCTGATCGACCCGGACTTCAACCGGGACTGCTTTGACTGTGTTCGGCGCGCCGCTGCCGGCGTCGCGCCCTTCCTGAGTAATTCGCACTAAATTTCCAGATTACGCGGTCTGCCATTCGGCGGGCGTCAGCGTCTTCATGCTGAGCGCGTGGATTTCTTCGCGCATGCGGTCGCCGAGCGCCGCGTACACGAGTTGATGGCGCTGGATCAGACGCTTGCCTTCGAAGCTCGGCGAAACGATGGTCGCAAAGAAATGCTGACCGTCGCCCTCGACTTCGAGATGCTGGCAAGCGAGCCCAGCCGCGATGTATTGCTTGACCTGCTCTGGAGTCGGCAACATGAGAGAAGCTCCTGATCAGTGGCGCAGTTTGTAGCCGGAGGCGAGCATGCGCATCGCCACCACGGCCAGCACCACAAAGAAACCGGCAACGATCGCAAGGCTCACGAGCGGATTGATATCCGACACCCCGAAGAAACCATAGCGAAAGCCGTCGATCATGTAGAAAAAGGGATTGAGCCGCGACACTTCGCGCCACACCGGTGGCAGCGTATGCGTCGAGTAGAACACGCCCGAGAGGAACGTGAGCGGCATAATCAGAAAGTTTTGAAATGCGGCAAGCTGATCGAATTTTTCGGCCCAGATGCCGGCGATCAAACCGAGCGTGCCCAGGATCGCCGCGCCGAAAATCGCGAACACGATGATGTAAAGCGGCGCGCTGAAGCTGATCGGCACGAACCAGATCGTCACGATGAACACGCCGAAGCCGACCGCCAGACCACGTGCCACGGCAGCGAGCGCGTACGCACTGAACATCTCATAGTGCGAGAGCGGCGGTAGCAGCACGAACACCAGGTTGCCGGTAATCTTCGACTGGATCAGTGAGGACGAGCTATTCGCAAAGGCGTTCTGCAACACGCTCATCATCACGAGGCCGGGAACCAGGAAGCTCGTGTACTCGACGCCCGGATAGACCTGAACGTGACCGCGCAACGCGTGGCCGAAAATCGTCAGATACAGCAGCGCGGTGATAACCGGCGCCAGCACGGTCTGAAACGACACCTTCCAGAAACGCAGGATTTCCTTGTAAAACAGCGTGCGAAAGCCGCTCATGCCAGCCCCTCGATCACTTCTGGACCGTTCATCACCTGAACGAACACATCTTCGAGGTCGGCTTTGCGGACCTCGATTTCTTCGAATGTGCAGCCCGCTGCGCGGCACTGCGCGAGAATCCGCTCGACGTCGTCGTAGCTCACGAGCCGCAGCAGATGCTGACGACCGTTGCCGTTGCCCACGCCGCTTTCCACTTCGAGCGGACGCAACTCCGCCGGCAATACGCCTTGTGCAAAGCGCAGGAACAGCTGCATGCCGGCAAAGCGCTGCAGCAGCGTGCTGGTGCGCTCGAGCGCGACAACTTCGCCGCGCCGTAACATCGCGATGCGGTCGCACAGCGATTCGGCTTCTTCCAGATAGTGGGTGGTCAGCACGATCGTGTGCCCTTCGCGATTCAGGCGCGAGATGAATTTCCACAAGGTTTGACGCAACTCGACGTCGACGCCGGCAGTGGGCTCATCCAGCACGATCACCGGCGGCCGGTGCACCAGCGCCTGCGCCACGAGCACGCGGCGCTTCATGCCGCCCGACAGCGCGCGCATGTTGACGTCGGCTTTTTCGGCGAGATCGAGATTGGCCATGATCTCGTCGATCCACGCGTCGTTATTGCGCAGCCCGTAGTAGCCGGACTGGATGCGCAAGGTTTCGCGCACGGTGAAGAACGGATCGAACACGAGTTCCTGCGGCACCACGCCGAGCGCGCGGCGCGCGCCGCGGAAATCGCTGACTACGTCGTGCCCGCGAACCGCGATGCTGCCTTCATCGGCGCGCGCGAGACCGGCGAGGATGCTGATGAGCGTCGTCTTGCCCGCGCCGTTCGGACCGAGCAGTCCGAAGAACTCGCCTTCTTCTACCGCGAGGCTGACGCCCTTGAGCGCCTGCAAGTCCTTGTAGCGCTTCTTGACGTTACGAATTTCTATGGCTGACATGACTGTGGGCCGCCTGCGGAGCGGCGCCTAAAGGAGCCCTGAGGGGGCGCAAAAGTGCTGGAAGGGACGAAATTGGGGCCGGTTATATGCCCCGAAAAACGTTTGATTATAGGGCAAAAATCGACAGCCCCGCCTGAGCCGGGGCGATTGGAAGTGACGCTATGGGAGCGTCAATGTCGGGGCGCGCAGCAAACATGCTGCGGGGGGCCGGAGTAGCGCGCTAAAGCGCGAACTCTGGTCGACAGCTAAAGCGCTAACTCCGGTCGACTGCGTTGCATGGGACCGGAGTAAGCGCTAAAGCGCTAACTCCGGTCGACACAGCAGGGTGTCGACGCCGTAGGCTTGGGCGAGGCTGGCGAGACCAGCCGGCAGGTTGACGATCTCGAACGCCATGCCGCGTGCCTGAGCAGCACGCTCCCACGCAAGCAGGACAGCAAGCGCGGACGAGTCGAATTGCGCGAGCGGCGCGCAATCCACGCCCGTTGCGCCCGCGGCGATACGCTGCAAACCCGCCTCGAACGCGGCTTTCGCGCTCTCATGGGTCAGCGTCGCGCCGCTTTCGAAGCGGCTTGCGACGGCGTTCAGCACTTCGCTCACGACTGCTTGCCCGCGGCGAGTTGCTGGTTACGCTGCGTGAGGAACTGGATCAGTCCGTCCACGCCCTTCTGCTGGATCTGCTCGTTGAACTGCTGCTGATACGCCTGGATCAGCCACGCGCCGAGCACGTTGATGTCATACACGCGCCAGCCGTTCGGCGTCTTGTACAGACGGTAGTCGAGTTCGATCGGCGAGCCGTTGTTCATCACCACCGAGCGCACCACCGTGTCGGTGTCGTCTGGGTTCATGCGGAACGGCTTGTACTGGATCTGCTGGTCGCGGACCTGGGCGAGCGCGCCCGAGTACGTGCGGATCAGCAGCATCTTGAACTGCTCGACCACGGCGTCTTGCTGCTCCGGCGTGGCGGTGCGCCAGTTGCGGCCCATCGCCAGTTGCGTGGTGCGGCGGAAGTCGGTGTACGGCAGGATCTTTTCGTTGACGAGCCTGGTGATGTGGGTGATGTCGCCTTGCTGGATCGACTTGTCGGCGTGGATCGCGTCGACCACCTGCTGGGTGACGGTCTTAACCAGCGTATCGGGCGAACTCGAGTCGACAGTTTGTGCCGATGCACCAGCACTAGCGAACGAGAACAGCGCAGCAAACAACGGAATCAGGAAGAATTTTTTCATATCGAGCCTTGCCTTAAAAATAGTGCAACCGTTTGAGGCGACATTAACACGCGAGTTCAGCAGCAATCCATGCGCAAACTGCGAGAGTCGTATCGAGGTGTTACGGCTGCACAATTAACGCAATTTAAATGACGGAAAGTTGAAACGCGTCGGCGGGACCAGTTGACCGGCCGGGATCTGTGTGGTTTCCGGACCGCCGTTCAGATCGAGCGGCGGCGTTTCGGCGCTGCCGGAGGCGGCTTCCGGCGCAGCAGCCGTGCCGGTTGCACCCGTGGTGGCGCCAACCGCCGAAGCAGCTTGCGGCGGCGTTGCGGCGGCCGCACCGGACGCAGCCGGTGCTTTCGCGGCAGCACCCGGCGTGCCTGCCGGGGCAGCAGCCGCACCACCTTCCCCCTCGTCGTACTTCGGCAGCGGAGCTTCATCGCCGTAGTTCGGCAGCGCCTGCGATTGCTTACTTTCCGACAGCAGATACTGGCGGCGTTGCAGATACGCATTACGCACGAACGAGTACTTGTCGAGCGCGGCGCCTTCCAGCACATCGCTCGCGCCCAGCAGATTGGCACGCGTGTTGATCACATTCAGGCCGTACAGCGCCCAGCTCAGACCATCCGGGTGAATATAGCTGAGCGGATTCACATAGTAGTTGCCGATCGAGCCTACCGCGTCGCGCACCGTGCTCGGCCCGAACAGCGGCAGCACGAGGTACGGGCCCGCCGGCACGCCGTAGTGGCCGAGCGTCAGGCCGAGGTCGTTGTCGTGCTTGGGCAGCTTGGCGAGCGTGGCCACATCGAACAGACCGCCGACACCGAACACCGTGTTGATCACGATCCGCATGATGTCTTCGACGCCATCGGTGATCTTCAACTGCAGCAGGTTGTTCGCCGCGATGTAGACGTCGCCGATGTTCGAGAAGAAGTTGGTGACGCTGTCGCGCACCGGTTGCGGCGTCGCCCAGACATAGCCCTTCGCGACTGGCTTCAGCGCGTACTGGTCGAGCTTGTCGTTGACGGTGAAGATCGTGCGGTTCAAACCCTCGAGCGGGTCGCCCTTGGTCGGCGTCTGCACGGTCGAGCAGCCAGCGAGCGTAGCGGCCGCGAGCGCGAACGTCGCGATCTGGACGGTGCGCACGCCTCGTTTGCCTGGGGTCTGCATTTTTATTCTCCTCATTGACCGGCCGCGCCGGAGGCGGGCGAAGTCGGCGCCGCCGGCGCGGGCGCCGTGGCGGGGGCAACAGCAGGTGCAGATGCAGCCGAAGCCGCGCCCGGCTTGGATGCGCCCGAGTCCGCGGCCTTGCTATACAGGAATTGTCCGATCAGGTTTTCCAGCACGATCGCCGATTGTGTCATCGAAATCGTGTCACCCGCTTTAAGCATCTCGCTGTCGCCACCGGGTTCGAGCCCGATGTATTGCTCGCCCAGCAGACCCGAGGTCAGGATCTTCGCCGAGGTGTCTTTCGGAAACGAATATTGCTTGTCGATGTCGATCGTGACGACAGCCTGATACGCATTACTGTCAAAGCCGATCGAGGCAACCCGGCCGACCGTCACGCCCGCGCTCTTCACCGGTGCGCGCGCCTTCAGTCCGCCGATATTGTCGAACTTGAGCTTGACCGGGTAGGTTGCCTGAAACGACAACGAGCTCATGTTGCCGGCCTTCAGCGCGAGAAACAGCAGCGCCACGAAACCCAGCACTACGAACAGGCCGACCCAGAAGTCGAGAACAGTCTTTTTCATCGTCATCCCAAAGTGAATCCGCCACGCTGCTCCCGCTCCCGTCACGCGCAACCCGAGGCGCGCCCGCCGAGCGAAAACGTGCAGCGCAGTTTTAGCTGAACATCAGTGCGGTCAGCAGAAAATCGAGGCCAAGCACCGCAAGCGACGCGTATACGACCGTCTTGGTCGTGGCGCGCGACACGCCCTCCGGCGTCGGCTTGGCTTCGTAGCCTTGAAACAGCGCCACGAAGGTCACCGCGAGGCCGAACACCACACTCTTGACGACCCCGGCGCCCACGTCGCGCCAGACATCGACACCACCCTGCATCTGCGACCAGAACGCGCCGGCGTCGACGCCGATCAGCAGCACACCCACTACGTAACCGCCGAACACGCCGACCGCGCTGAAAATCGCGGCCAGAATCGGCATGGAAATGATGCCCGCCCACAGACGCGGCGCCACCACCACTTTCACCGGATCCACCGCCATCATTTCCATCGCGGTCAATTGCTCGCCCGCCTTCATCAAGCCGATCTCGGCTGTGAGCGACGTGCCGGCGCGGCCCGCGAACAGGAGCGCCGTAACCACCGGCCCGAGTTCGCGCACCAGCGAAAGCGCGACCAGCAGCCCCAACGCCTGTTCGGAACCGTAGCGGTTGAGCGTGTAATAACCCTGCAAGCCGAGCACGAAGCCGACGAACAGCCCCGACACGGCGATGATCACCAGCGAATAATTACCCACGAAGTGGATCTGCTTCGTGACAAGGCGCGGCCGGCGCAGCAGCGGGAAAAACTCGACCAGCAGCCGGAAGAAGAAACGCGTGGCATAGCCAGCCGTGCCCAACCCGTCGATCACCCGGCGACCAAGCGAATGGATCATGACTGACCTCCGCCGATGCCGAAGTCCGCCGCGAGCGGCGTCTTGCTGGGGTAGTGGAATTTGAACGGCCCGTCCGGCGCGCCGTCGATAAACTGGCGCACCGTAGGATCGGCCGACGCGCGCAGCTCAGCCGGCGTGCCTTCGGCATGCACCCCGCCGTTGGCGAGGAAATAGACGTAATCGGCAATCGCGAACGATTCCGGCACGTCGTGCGTGACGAGGATCGAGGTCGCGCCAAGTGCCTGATTCAGCGCGCGAATCAGGTTCGCGGTGATGCCGAGCGAGATCGGATCGAGACCGGCGAACGGCTCGTCGTACATCATCAGCTCGGGGTCGAGCGCAATCGCCCGGGCCAGCGCCACACGCCGCGCCATGCCGCCCGAAATCTCCGACGGCGCCAGGTCGCGCGCGCCACGCAACCCGACCGCGTTGAGCTTCATCAACACGAGGTCGCGAAGCAGTTCTTCGGGGAGGTCGGTGTGCTCGCGCAGCGCGAAGGCGACGTTTTCGAACACCGACATGTCGGTGAACAGCGCGCCGAACTGGAACAGCATGCCCATCTTGCGGCGCAGCGCGTAGAGGCCCTCACGCGTCTGCTGGCCGATATCCTGGCCATGAAACAGGATCTGGCCGCGCTGGGCGCGCACCAGACCGCCGATCAGGCGCAGCACTGTGGTTTTGCCGCAACCCGAGCCGCCCATGACCGCGACGACCTGGCCGCGCTTGAAGCGCAGATTCAGGTTCGACAGGACGAGCCGGTCGCCATAACCGAAGTCGACGTCGCGCAGCTCGAGTAAGGTCTCGGGGGTGGAAGACACGAAACTGACAGTCCTTTTACACGGAAGGCCGAATTATAGGGCCATCATGCAAAAGCTGCCGTGAGGTGCCCTGTCCCTTTACCGAACTTGACGATTATTGCGCAAACGCATGTTGCAGCGCCGAAACCGCCGCAGCCGGATCGGCGGCCTCGGTCACTGCCCGCACGACGGCCGCGCAACCTACGCCGGTCGCCAGCACGTCCGGCAACACCTGCAGATCGATCCCGCCGATCGCCACCAGCGGCACGACGCCGTCGAGCAGGCGGACATACCGTGCCAGACGCTTGAGGCCTTGCGGCGCGGTCGGCATGACCTTGGTGGTGGTCGGAAAGACTGCCCCCAGCGCAATGTAGCTGGGCCGGAAGTGCAGCGCCTTCAGAATCTCGTAGAAACCATGTGTTGACAGACCGAGCCGGATGCCGGCCATGGCAAGCGCCGACAGGTCGGCCGTATGCAGGTCTTCCTGGCCGAGGTGGACGCCGTAGGCGCCCGCTTCCAGCGCGGCTTGCCAGTGATCGTTGATGAAAACCTGGGCATCGTGCTCACGGCCCGCGGCGACGCAGCGGGCGATCTCGCGCTTCAGTTCGTCGGCGGGTTCCGTCGATTTGCGGCGCAACTGGACCGTTTTCACGCCGAAGCCCACCACCCGTTCGACCCACTCCGCGGTCGGCAGCACCGGATACAGACCGAGCCGGTCGGGACAACGCGCGAACGCCTGTGCCGGCGCGGCCGGCAAGCAGGCGAGGCGCGGGAAATGCGCGATATTCGCCGGAAATGCGTCGTCCGCTTTGGTTTCGTCGCCGTCGCGCCAGGCCAGAGCCAGCACCAGCGCGTCATGCGGATCGAAACCGCAGTCCAGAAACGCCGCCAGCGCGGGAATCCAGTCTTCCGCCAGATGACCTTCCAGACTGTATTTCTCGCCGCCCAGATGCAGCGTCGCCGCATTCTCGGCGGCAACGATCACGCCGGCGCCTTGCACCTGCCGGCGCGCCACCTGCTCGCCATGCTGCTGCGCGTCGGCGACGACGATCAGGTCCCCACCGTTCGGCTCGTCCGGCGCGGTCAGGCAGATGCGCCACGGCGCATGCGTCGGCGGCCACTCGCCCAGGCGGGAGCGGATCCGCTCGGCGGCTTCGGTGAGTTCGTCGGCAGGCGGCCAGAAGAGGTCGCGGCCAGTCAAAGGCAAAGCTTGCGTCATGCGGCGCTCCCGTCTTGATGCCAGAACGGCATGCCGACCACCGGCGTGCTCGCGTGCGCGCTTTCGCGCTCGGCCATCGGCCCCGCCAGAAAAGCCTGGCGGCCCGCTTCGACGCCCAGCGCAAAGGCGCGCGCCATCGCATCGGGATGGGTCGCCTGCGAAACCGCGGTGTTTAGCAGCACGCCGTCGAAGCCCCACTCCATTACTTGCGCCGCGTGCGACGGCACGCCGAGGCCCGCGTCGACGATCAGCGGCACATCCGGCAGGCGTTCACGCAACACGCGCAGGCCGTACGGATTGATGACGCCCTTGCCGGTGCCGATCGGTGCGCCCCAGGGCATCAGTGCCTCGCACCCCGCATCGAGCAGACGGCGGCCGATCACGAGATCTTCGGTGCAATACGGCAGGACCTTGAAACCGTCCTTGATCAGCTGTGCAGCCGCTTCGATCAAACCGACCGGGTCGGGCTGCAGCGTGTAGTCGTCGCCGATCAGTTCGAGCTTGATCCACTCGGTTTCGAAGATTTCACGCGCCATATGCGCGGTCGTCACCGCCTCGCCGACGGTCAGGCAGCCGGCGGTATTGGGCAACAGCGGGACGCCGTGGCGCTTGAGCAAATCGAAGAAACCGGCTTCGGCGCCGCCTTCGTTCATTTGCCGGCGCAGCGCGACCGTCACCATGCCGGGCCGCGCCGCGTCGATCGAATCGGATAGCGATTGCAGCGACGGATAGCGCGAGGTGCCGAGCAGCACGCGGCTCGCGAAGGTTTGGCCGTAGAGCGTGAGCGCGTCGGCGGTTTGGGGGAAAGTCATTTGCATAGTCCTGGTCTCCGGCAATGCGTGGCGCGGGGCTTAGCCGCCGGCCACGGGTTGCACGACATCGAGCTTGTCGCCCGGCTGCAGCGCGCGCGCCGCATGCTGGGTGCGTGCAACGAAATCGCCGTTCAACGCGACCGCGAACGGCGGACGCGCGCCGAACGCGGCGAGCGCATCGGCAACAGTCGCGCCTTCGGGCAGCGACAACGACTTCTGATTGATATGAATGTCCATGGTGTTCGAATACGGTTCAATCGATGGCAGGAAGCGACGCGGCGCGCGCTTGATTGCCTGCGGTTATTTCATCCGCAGGCGCGCAACGCTCATGCCGGCTCCCGCGTGGAATCCAGTTGAAACAGCTCGCTCCAGCGCGCGGCACTTTGCCAGTCGGCGAAGGCATCGGCGTCGCCGATACGGCCGTCGAGCAGCGCCGCGGCGAAGCGCACGGCTTCATCGGCGACTTCGGGCACGATCATGTAGCCGTGCCGGTACAGGCCGTTCACGCGCAGTGTCTGCGCGCCATCCCACAGCAAGGCCGGACGGTGGTCCGGCAAAGTCGGGCGGCACTGCGAATTCAGTTCGAGGATGCGTGCTTCGCCGAAGCCGGGGTGCACGGAAAACGCCGCGCTCAGCAGTTCGAGCGCGGAGCGTACGCTGACCGGCGACATGTCTTCGCCTTCTACTTCGGTGGCGCCGATCACGTAGAGATCGTCCTGCTTCGGCGCGATATACAGCGGATAGCGCGGATGCAGCAGGCGCACCGGCCGCGTCAGCTTGATACCGGGCGCGTGCACGCGTGCGACTTCGCCGCGGATACCGCGCAATGTGGGCAGCACGGGCTTTGCGCCCAAACCCCGGCAATCGATCGTGATGCGCGCGGGTGGCAGCGCGTGATCGTCGACCGGCGTGTTCCAGTGCGTTTCGACTCCGCGCTGGGCAAGGCCCGCAGCGAGCGCGGCCAGCACCTGACGGTTATCCAGCTGACCTTCGCGCGGCAGCAGCCAGCCCTGATTGAAGCGGCCCGCCAACGCGGGCTCGGCGGCGCCGATCTGGGGACCCACAAGCGGGACGAAGCCGCCGTCGAGCAATTCGGCAGGCGCGTTCGAGCGCACACGGCGTTCGAACAACGGCGCTTCGGTCCGGTCGGCGTGATGCCACACGACGAGCGTGCCATTGCGCTGGAAGAACACCGGTTCGGGCAATTCGGCCAGCACTTGCGGCCAGGCGTCGAGCGAGCTCGCGCCAAGACGCGTGATCAGCAATTCAGCACTGGCGGCTTCGGCCAGCGGCGCCAGCATGGCGGCGGCGACCCAGGCTGCGGCTTGCGAGCCCGCGGCATCGCCACGCTCATAGAGCGCCACGCGATACCCTTGGCCGGCGAGACGCCACGCGACCAGGCGTCCGCACAGCCCGCCGCCGAGCACGGCGAAATCCGGTTGAGCTGAACGGTTCATCGCGCCCACTCCGAGTCGCAACGGCAAGCAAGGCTAAAACAGCGCGGCGCACCGACACAGCCGACGAGGGCGTGGCGCGGAGCAAAGCACTTGTATGAAGAATAGGCGGTCATCGAATCCTTTCCGTACGGCACAAAAACGCACGTACCCAGGACGAAACCGGCGGGTGAGGCCGGCCGGGCAATACGCGAGTCCAATGACGGACGCCGCCCGGCGGGGAATGGAAGATTGGCTGCTTCCGGAAACTTCCCGCGCCGGTATTACCCGGATCGGGTGCAAAGGGTCTCTCTCAGCCTTGCCGCCGTTGCGTGAGAATCACGCAGCCTGTGGGCAAAGCACCCCTGTTTCGTCGAAGGTCATTAGACCATAAAAGGCGCGGCGCCCGCAAACCAATGGCCTGCGCAGTCGCGCGCATTTGACCCGGCACCATCCTTCGATTCATCAATACGGCCGGGGGCGGCGCTCTGGCACAATGCCAAAATCGGATGCCGCAGGAGCCAGGCGCGGGCTGCAAGCTTCGCCACCCGCGCGACGGCGGCATCGAGGCGACACCTCTGAGCGGAAATTAATTTTCACTTAAGGGCTTCGCGCCAGAATCGGGCGCCCGCCCGGACGTGCGTTCGTCGAGCACGACGCCCGGGGTACGCACCGCAAACCCGCCGTGGGGCCGGCCCGACTGAGGCCAGCCCGGCACGGGCCAGCACTTCACCAGGATGCTCATGACACTGAATACCGCTTCCAGCCCCGTGCTGCCGCCGGACGAAAAAGTCTCCGCCTGGAGCCTGATCAAACCTTACTGGGTCTCCGAAGAACGAAAGACGGCGTGGGGGCTGCTCGTCGCGATCATCGTGATGAATCTGCTCGTCGTGTGGATCAACGTGCGCCTGAATCGCTGGAGCGCCGACTTCTACAACGCGCTGCAGACCAAGAACGTGCACGACTTTCCGCACCTGCTGATGGTGTTTTCGGGGCTCGCGTTCGGCTTCATCATCCTTGCCGTGTACGGCCGCTATCTGCGCCAGATGCTCGGCTTCCGCTGGCGCCAGTGGCTGACCACGCGGTATCTCAACGAGTGGCTGCACGACAGCGCCTTCTACCGGATCGAACGCGACCGGCTCGCCGACAATCCCGACCAGCGGATCAGCGACGACCTGCAATCGTTCGCCACCACCACGCTCTCGCTGACGCTCGATCTGCTGTCCACGGTCGTCACGCTGGTCTCGTTCATCACGATCCTGTGGTCGCTGGCCGGTGCGCTGACCGTTTCGCTCGGCGGCATGCCGGTGCAGATTCCAGGCTACATGGTGTGGGCCGCGGCGCTTTACGCGGTAGTCGGCTCGGTAATCATCCAGAAAGTCGGCCATCCGCTCGTGTCGATCAATTACCAGGCGCAGAAAGTCGAGGCGGATTTCCGTTTCGGCTTGATCCGTCTGCGTGAAAACGCCGAGCAGATTGCCTTCTACGACGGCATGGAGACCGAGAAGAAGAACACCCACTCGCTGTTCGGCCGCATCCGCGACAACTGGTGGCAGGTGATGAAGTACACCAAGCGGCTCACCTTCGTGCTGAGCTTCTATGGTCAGATCGCGATCATCTTTCCGCTGGTGGTGGCGGCGCCTCGTTACTTCGCGGGCGCGTTCACGTTCGGCGTGCTGATGCAGATTTCGAGCGCATTCGGCACCGTCAGCGATTCGTTTTCGTGGTTCATCAACAGTTACGGCACCCTGGTCGAGTGGCGCGCTACCGTGAACCGGTTGCGTGAATTCAGCCGTGTCGTGCATGCGCCGCGTCTGAAGGAATCGGTGTCGCCCGCCACCGCGCATGGCGGCATCAACCTGCATTTCGTCGACGAAGACAAGCTCTCGACCGATGGCCTCCAGCTTGCGCTGCCGAACGGCAACCCACTGTCGCGCATCCGCGATATCGCAATCACGCCGGGCTCGCGCTGGCTGGTGCGCGGTCCGTCCGGCTCCGGCAAGAGCACGCTGATGCGTGCGCTCGCCGGCTTGTGGCCGTTCGGCGACGGCTCGATCGACGCACCGGTCAACGCGCGCATGATGTTCATCCCGCAGGTCAGCTACATGCCGATCGGCACGTTGAAAGCCGCGCTCACCTATCCGTCCGCTGCGGACACCTACACCGACGAAGAATGCCGCGAAGCGCTCGTCACCTGCCACCTGTCGGAGTACGCCGACCGCCTGCAGGAATCGGGACACTGGACGCGCGTTCTCTCGCCGGGTGAACAACAGCGTCTCGCCGGCGCCCGCGTGCTGCTGCACAAGCCGGACTATCTGTTCCTCGACGAAGCGACCAGCGCGCTCGATGCGGAAAACGAAGCGCGTCTCTATCACCTGTTCACTGAGCGGCTGCCGAAGGCGGCGATCGTCAGCGTTGCGCATCGCGAATCGCTGGCGGCGTTCCATGGCGAAACGCTCGACGTCGAGCGCTCGGGCGAAGCGATTGCCGCTTGAACTGCATGAACAACGCGAGCGCCGGAGATCTATCTCGACGGGCTGACGTTGAGCCGCTATCGGAAAAGACGCAATGACTTCGCGGCCTGGCGCGGGGCGTCACTTGCGACCCAACGCATAGACAGGGCTCTGCACGTCGCAAAAAATGAAAAGCCGGGTCACCTTCTCAGGTGCCCGGCTTTGTTTTTTACCGCTTTGGTGTACTGCTTATGTACCGCTTATATACCGCTTTGTCGTCTCCACCTCGTCCTGCAAGCATTAGCGGGTTTCTACGCCATCCGGCGGAAACCAGCCGGCGACATTAGCGCGGCAGTTCCGAATGACCCATCAGGAACGCATCGACCGAACGTGCGCACTGACGGCCTTCACGAATCGCCCACACCACCAGCGACTGGCCACGACGCATATCGCCCGCCGTGAACACCTTGTCCACCGACGTGTAATACGCCTTGTCGCCTTCGGTCGACGCACGCACGTTGCCACGGTTGTCCTTGTCGACGCCGAACGCTTCGAGCACCGGCGAGACCGGTTGCGTGAAGCCCATGGCCAGCAGCACCAGATCGGCCTTCATTTCGAATTCAGAGTTCGGCACTTCCTGCATCTTGCCGTCCTTCCATTCGACGCGCGCGGCGATCAGCTTCTCGACCTTGCCGTTCTTGCCTTCGAGACGCTTGGTCGCGACCGCCCAGTCGCGCGAGCAGCCTTCGTCATGCGACGACGACGTGCGCAGCTTGATCGGCCAGTACGGCCACACGAGCGGCTTGTTCTCCTCTTCCGGCGGTTGCGGCAGCAGTTCGAATTGCGTGACGCTTTTCGCGCCATGACGGTTCGACGTTCCGACGCAGTCCGAACCCGTATCGCCGCCGCCGATCACGACCACATGCTTGCCCTTGGCGAGCAGCTGGTTCGCGACCTTGTCGCCGGCGTTGACCTTGTTCTGCTGCGGCAGGAATTCCATCGCGTAGTGAATGCCTTCCAGCTCGCGGCCCGGCACCGGCAGATCGCGCGGCATTTCCGAACCTCCGGCGATCACGACCGCGTCGAACTGTTCTTTCAGCTCGGCCGGCGTGATGGTTTCCTTCGCGGTATTGCCGATGTGTTCCGGCAGCGAATCTGCCTTGCCGACGAACACGTTAGCGCGGAACGTCACGCCTTCAGCTTCCATCTGGCGCATGCGGCGGTCGATCAGCCACTTCTCCAGCTTGAAGTCAGGAATGCCGTAACGCAGCAAGCCACCGATGCGGTCGTTCTTTTCGAACACGGCGACATCGTGCCCCACGCGCGCGAGTTGCTGCGCGACGGCCAAACCGGCGGGGCCGGATCCGACCACGGCGACTTTCTTGCCGGTCTTGTGCTTCGGCGGCTGCGGTGCGACCCAGCCTTCGGCCCACGCTTTGTCGATGATCGCGTGTTCGATCGACTTGATGCCCACCGGGTCGTCGTTGATGCCGAGCGTGCAGGCCGCTTCACACGGCGCCGGGCAGATGCGGCCCGTGAACTCGGGGAAGTTGTTCGTGGAGTGCAGCACTTCAATCGCGTTCTTCCAGTCCTGATGGAACACCAGGTCGTTGAAGTCCGGGATGATGTTGTTCACCGGGCAGCCGTTGTTGCAGAACGGAATGCCGCAGTCCATGCAACGCGCGCCTTGAATCTTGGCTTCGTCGTCGGTCAGTGCCGCAACGAATTCCTTGTAATGCTTCACACGCGTGAGCGGAGCTTCGTACGCCTCGTGGCGGCGCTCGTACTCGAGAAAACCGGTTGCCTTGCCCATGTGGTTCTCTTCTCTATCTGTATCAGGTGAGGTGATCTACACCCGCCGCGCGTCGAACAATCGAACAGTCAAGCGCGGCGGGTACGGCTAAATGTGACGTCTTCTGTGCTGATGGTCAGCGCAGCGGCTATGCGGCAAGTCAGGCGGCGAGCACTTCCTTGTTCGCCTTCTTCGCAGCCATTTCGCCCAGCGCGCGCTTGTATTCGGTCGGGAACACCTTCACGAACTGACGGCGCGACGCATCCCAGTTTTCGAGCAGCGCCTTTGCACGCGGCGAACCCGTGAACTGGAAGTGACGCTCGATGAGACCCTTGAGCAGGGCTTCGTCGGTCGTGCCGCTGTGCCACAGACCCTTGTCGACCGTGCGTTCCTGTTCGGCCTGTTGCAAGACCGGATCGAGCGCGACCATCGACTTGTTGCACTTGCCCGCGAACGTGTTGTCCGGATCGAACACGTAGGCGATACCGCCCGACATGCCGGCCGCGAAGTTACGGCCCGTTTCGCCGAGCACGATCACCGTGCCACCCGTCATGTATTCGCAACCGTGGTCGCCCGTGCCTTCGACAACCGCTGTCGCACCGGAGTTACGCACGCAGAAACGCTCGCCCGCGACGCCGCGGAAGAACGCTTCGCCTTCGATCGCGCCGTACATCACCGTGTTGCCGCAGATGATGTTTTCTTCGGACTTGCCGCGGAAATCGTTGGTCGGACGGATGATGATGCGGCCGCCCGAGAGGCCCTTGCCAACGTAGTCGTTACCGTCGCCGACCAGATCCAGCGTCACGCCCCTCGCGAGGAACGCGCCGAAACTCTGGCCTGCGGTGCCCTTCAACTGGATGTGAATCGTGTCGTCAGGCAAGCCGTCGTGGCCGTACTTCTTCGCGATCGTGCCGGACAGCATCGCGCCGACCGTACGGTTCACGTTGCGCACCGGCTGGATGAACGAGACGTGCTCGCCCTTCTCGATCGCGCCCTTCGCCTTCTCGATCAGCACGTGATCCAGCGCGCGATCCAGACCGTGGTCCTGCACGTCGACGTGCTTGCGAGCCACGTCTGCCGAGACCTGCGGCTGATAGAACACCCGCGAGAAATCGAGCCCCTTCGCCTTCCAGTGTTCGACGCCCTTCTTCATGTCGAGCAGTTCGGCGTGGCCAATCAGGTCTTCGAACTTGCGAATGCCCAGTTGCGCCATGAGTTCGCGCGCTTCTTCCGCAACAAAGAAGAAGAAGTTGACGACGTGCTCCGGCTGGCCCTGGAATTTCGCACGCAGCACCGGATCTTGCGTCGCGACGCCGACCGGGCAGGTGTTCAGGTGGCACTTGCGCATCATGATGCAGCCTTCGACGACGAGCGGCGCCGTCGCGAAGCCAAATTCGTCCGCGCCAAGCAGCGCGCCGATCACGACATCGCGGCCGGTCTTCATCTGGCCGTCAGCCTGCACGCGGATACGGCCGCGCAGTTGGTTCAGCACCAGCGTCTGCTGCGTTTCCGCCAGACCCAGTTCCCACGGCGTGCCGGCATGCTTCACCGACGACAGCGGCGATGCACCCGTGCCGCCGTCATGGCCGGCGATCACGACGTGGTCGGCCTTCGCCTTGGCGACACCGGCAGCAACCGTACCGACGCCCGATTCCGACACCAGCTTCACCGAGATACTCGCTGCCGAGTTGGCGTTCTTCAGATCGTGAATCAGCTGCGCCAGATCTTCGATCGAGTAGATGTCATGGTGCGGCGGCGGCGAAATCAGGCCAACGCCCGGTACCGAGTAACGCAGCTTGCCGATGTATTCCGACACCTTGTGGCCCGGCAACTGGCCGCCTTCGCCCGGCTTCGCGCCTTGCGCCATCTTGATCTGAATCTGATCGGCCGAGGCGAGGTATTCCGCCGTCACGCCGAAACGGCCCGACGCCACCTGCTTGATCTTCGAGCGCAGCGAATCGCCTTCCTTCAGCGGAATGTCAACGATCACCTCCTCGCCGATCACCGACTTCATGGTGTCGCCGTTCTTGATCGGAATGCCGCGCAGCTCGTTGCGATAACGGTTCACGTCCTCGCCGCCTTCGCCGGTGTTCGACTTGCCGCCGATGCGGTTCATCGCGACAGCCAGGGTGGCGTGGGCTTCGGTCGAGATCGAGCCCAGCGACATAGCGCCGGTGGCGAAACGCTTGACGATTTCCTTCGCCGATTCCACTTCGTCCAGCGGGATCGCCTTCGACGGATCCAGCCTGAACTCGAACAGGCCGCGGAACGTCATGTGGCGCTTGGTCTGATCGTTGATCAGGTGCGCGTACTCCTTGTACGTCTGATACGAGTTGCTGCGCGCCGAGTGTTGCAACTTGGCGATCGCATCCGGCGTCCACATGTGTTCTTCGCCGCGCACGCGATAGGCGTACTCGCCACCCGCATCGAGCATGTTAGCGAGCACCGGGTTGTCGCCGAACGCGTCGCGATGCAGACGGATCGCTTCTTCCGCGACATCGAACAGGCCGATCCCGCCAACCTTCGACGAGGTGCCATTGAAGTACTTCGACACCAGGCCTTCAGCCAGGCCCACAGCTTCGAAAATCTGCGCGCCGGTGTACGACATGTAGGTCGAAATGCCCATCTTCGACATGACCTTCTGCAGGCCCTTGCCGATTGCCTTGGTGAAGTTGTAGACCGCCTTTTCCGGTGACAGGTCACCCTTCAGGCCCGCTGCGAGCTGGCCGAGCGTTTCCATCGCGAGGTACGGGTGCACGGCTTCCGCGCCGTAGCCCGCGAGCAACGCGAAATGGTGTGTTTCGCGCGCCGAGCCGGTTTCCACGACCAGCCCCGCGCTCGTGCGCAGGCCATGCTGGACGAGGTGCGTGTGGATCGCGGCGGTGGCCAGCAATGCTGGAATCGCGACGTTGTCGCGGTCGGTCTTGCGGTCCGACACGATCAGCATGTTGTAGCCGGACTTGACCGCATCGACGGCTTCCGCGCACAGCGAAGCCAGACGCGCTTCAATGCCTTCCTTGCCCCAGGCCACCGGATAGCAGATGTTCAGTTCGTACGAGCTGAACTTGCCGCCCGTGTACTGATCGATCGCGCGGATCTTCGCGATGTCCTTGAAGTCGAGCACCGGCTGCGACACTTCAAGACGCATCGGCGGGTTGATGTTGTTCGTGTCCAGCAGGTTCGGCTTCGGACCGACGAACGACACCAGCGACATCACCATGTTTTCACGGATCGGGTCGATCGGCGGGTTCGTGACTTGCGCGAACAGCTGCTTGAAGTAGTGATAGAGCGTCTTGTTCTTATTGGACATGACGGCCAGCGGCGAGTCGTTGCCCATCGAGCCGACTGCTTCTTCACCGGCTTGCGCCATCGGCGCCATCAGGAACTTGAGGTCTTCCTGCGTGTAGCCGAACGCCTGCTGGCGATCCAGCAAGGCAGCAGCTTCGCGGCGCTCCGTCGCGACGTCTTCGGCCTTCGCCTCGATTTCGTCGAGCTTGATGCGCACGGCGTCGATCCAGCTCTTGTACGGCTTGGCGTTGGCGAGGTTGTCCTTCAGTTCCTTGTCGTCGATGATGCGGCCGTGCTCCATGTCGATCAGGAACATCTTGCCCGGCTGCAGACGCCATTTCTTGACGATCTTCGACTCGGGGATCAGCAACGTGCCCGCTTCCGACGCCATGATGACCAGGTCGTCGTCGGTAACGATGTAGCGCGCCGGACGCAGACCGTTGCGGTCGAGCGTGGCGCCGATCTGACGGCCGTCGGTGAAGGCGATCGCGGCGGGGCCGTCCCACGGCTCCATCATCGCGGCGTGGTATTCGTAGAACGCGCGGCGGTTGTCGTCCATCAGCGTGTGCTGTTCCCACGCTTCCGGGATCATCATCATCACGGCGTGGACGAGCGGGTAGCCGGCCATCACCAGCAGTTCGAGACAGTTGTCGAACGACGCCGTGTCGGATTGGCCCGGGTAGATCAGCGGCCACAGCTTGGGCAGATCGTCGCCGAGCACGTGCGAGGCGATCGCGCCGGTACGGGCGTTCAGCCAGTTGACGTTGCCCTTCACCGTGTTGATTTCGCCGTTGTGGGCGATCATGCGGTACGGGTGAGCCAGTTCCCACGCCGGGAACGTGTTGGTCGAGAAGCGTTGGTGCACCAGCGCCAGCGCCGACACCGTGCGCTCGTCCTGCAGGTCGCGGTAGTACACGCCGACCTGGCCCGCCAGCAGCAGCCCCTTGTAGACGACCGTGCGCGCCGAGCACGATGGCACGAAGTATTCCTTGCCGTGCTTGAGCTTGAGCGCCTGGATGCGGTGGCTCGCGGTCTTGCGGATCACGTACAGCTTCCGCTCGAGCGCGTCGGTCACCATGATGTCCTTGCCGCGGCCGATGAAGATCTGGCGGATCAGCGGCTCGCTCGCCTTGACGGTGGGCGAAATCGGCATGGTGTGGTCGACCGGCACATCGCGCCAGCCCAGCACGACCTGGCCTTCGGCCTTCACTGTACGTTCCAGTTCCTGTTCGCACGCGAGACGCGATGCGTGTTCCTTCGGCAGGAACACCATGCCGACGCCGTACTCGCCGTTGGGCGGCAGCACGACGCCCTGCTTGGCCATTTCCTCACGATAGAAACCGTCCGGAATCTGGATCAGGATGCCCGCGCCGTCGCCCATCAGCGGATCGGCGCCGACGGCGCCCCGGTGGTCGAGGTTCTCGAGAATCTTCAGACCTTGCTCGATGATCTCGTGGCTTTTCTTGCCCTTGATGTGAGCAACAAAGCCGACGCCGCAGGCGTCATGTTCGTTTTGCGGGTCGTACAGACCTTGCGCGGCGGGAACCGGGTGAGTCGGTTGCTGGTGGTCGTTCATGGGGACACCGTCTGTGAGGGGCCGGACAGGCCGTTAAACCGTTTTTCTATTGCCGCGGTGCGCACCGCAACCGCGTCGGCGTCTCAGTACGCTTGAATGCCACGCGTATCAAAAAGTACCGGAATTCGGAATATACGCGACGAATCAACGGAATAGCAAATAAAACGTGATGATTGATCCCCAATTATCAAATTGGTGCATTGCGGTTATTTTTTATTGGTGCCATATCAAAAAGGTGCAAAAGAAAACGGCATGCGAAGATGCCGTTTCGGGTGCAGCGCTTTGATGCAAAACGCTTTATTGCGTCTGCGGTGTCTCGCGGACCTTGCGCGGCCGCCCACGCGGCAGCGGCGAAACCCGCCGGTTGGCGGCCCGCGCCGCCCACTCCCGATAGGTGTCGCTGCCCAAAACCCAGCCTTTCAGGGTGGCCTGCTGAAGCTGACTGGCTTCGCGTTCGTCGAGCGGCTGCTCGCACAATTCACGGTACGCACGCTGCCGCTCGAACGGCGTGTTGCCGAGCGACCAGTACAACGGGTGGTCGGTAATCAGGCTATCGAGCGTCAGGCCGATGTGGTGACGGTAGCTCGACCAGCGGTACTCCTCGGGCGCGCTCACCAGCCCGGCACGCACCGGGCTCATTTCGACGACCCGGCTCGCCAGCAGGAAGTAGCGCTCGCCTTCGATCACGGTAGCGCGGTAGCGCCCCTCCCATAAGGTGCCACGGCGCGCGTAACGCCGGTTGAAGTGCGCCACGTAGCGGCGCCCCACCGCCTGCATCGCCTTCGGCAAGCTCGACTCTTCAGTCGGCGTGACGAGCAGTTGCACAGCGCCAGGCATCAGCGCATACGCGTGGATGGACAAATGGTGATCGCGCGAAGCCGCTTTCAAACAGTCGATGAAAAGCTCGTAGTCCTGGTCGTCGACGAATGCGGGCTGCTGGTCGAGTCCACGGAGGATGACGTGCTGCGGCTGATCAGGGACATAGAGACGTGCAAGCCGTGCCATGCTGGAGTATCCAATAGTCGCGTTGGTATATACCCGAAGGTCCGAAAAGCCGCATGGGCGCTGGGTTCGGCGCGGCGCGGCTTAGCCAGAAACCGCCCGGCGCTTAGGGAGAAAGCTCTAACTGCCGCGTATGGTTTGTTTCAAACGTTGTGGTCATAATGAGCGGGCCTTTTTTGGAGGAGCACATATGAAATTAAAACAGGCCATAACGGGGATCGCGGCGCTCGCCTGCATGACGGCAGCTCACGCGCAATCGGCCGGCAGTTTTTACGCTACGACAGGGTGGTTCCATTTCGCCCCCCAAGACAGTAGCGATCCGTTGAAGGAAACAAGCGTCGGCGGGACACCCGTCAACATCTCACTGCCCGGCACGGGCGCTGGCATCGACAGCTCCGACACCATCGGCTTAAGCCTAGGCTACTTTGTCACCGATCACATCGCCGCGGAAGCTGAAATTGGCATTCCGCCGAAATTCAACCTGCTAGGCACAGGCAGCTTCGAGCAATTTGGTACGCTCGGCTCCGCGAAGCAGTGGAGTCCTGCCCTCCTGTTCAAATACTACTTCAACGACGCCACCGCGACGTTCCGACCGTATGCCGGCCTCGGTGTTACGTACGTCTGGTTCACGGACGCGAGCATCTCGAACACTGCGTTTGAACAAGGCGTACTGCATGGTCCGACCTCGGTCTCGACGGATCGTTCCTGGGCACCGGTGTTTAATCTCGGTTTCAATTATGCGTTCACCAAACACTGGTTCGCAGGACTCTCAGTCTCATACATACCGCTCAGCGTAACCGCGAAACTGACCACGAACGCGGCGACTCCGGTCGGCAACCTGACCGTGACGTCTGAGGCAAAAATCAGACTCAACCCGATCGTTACCTTCGCAAAGGTAGGTTACGTCTTCTAGTGAGGCAGGCTGTGCCTGCATGGATCGAACCGTCGCGAACAGTCCGCACCTCAGCCAAACGCCATCACACATGTGACGGCGTTTTTTGATTTTATGCCTCTGTCACCTATTTTAGTGAGTGCCGGATGCATTGTAATTTTGACCATCGGTCGACCTTTCCAGTGCAATTCCTGCCACCAGAAACCGTCCCCACCTGTACGGTGAGCTCGCCGGAACAACGCGCAGCCTTTGGCATCGAAGTTGCGTGACGCCATGTTTCCCGCATGTGTACGTGAAGACTTTTCTCACCCTCATCGACGGAGCGAACATGACAGCACTTCCGAACACACGAGACGCCCTCGGCGAATCCTGGACCGCCACCAGCCGCCGTGCGCGGCGAATCGCTCGCCATAGCCGCCACGCGGCTGAAGACATCGCAGGCGAATTGCGCACGCTGATGTCGGAGCTCGAATCCACCCTGGCGGACGGTACCCAGGCCGACGCCGTGGCCCTGCGCAGCAAACTGCGCAAACAACTCGACGTCGCGCGCGCGCGCCTGAACGACACGCGCGAAGCCATGCGGGAACGCGCCGAAGTCGCGATCGCGGACGCTGACGACTACGTGCACGAAAACCCGTGGCAGACACTTGCGATCGTCGGCGGCGTTGCGCTGATCGCGGGGGCGTTGTTCGCGTCGCGACTGCGCTAGGTGAGTGACAGCAGACGGTGACACCGGCCGCCGGCGCGGCGGCTTTGATTGCGGAAACGGGATTGCGCCGGGCGTTGGATTTCTGTGTCGGCGCTTATCGCGTAGCGACGTCGGCCGGCCGCAAGTCGATCATCAGTTGTCATTGATCACGAACAGCCGCTGATACTCCTTTACCGCATATCGATCCGTCATACCCGCGATGTAGTGGGCGATCAGGCGCGGTTGCTGCGACGCGTCCGTGGATTGATAGCTGGGTGGCAGTAGCCGCGGATCTTCCGTGAACGCGTCGAACAGGCCGGCCACCACGCGCCGCGCCTTGTTGGCCATGCGCATGACGCGATAGTGGCGGTACAGATTCTTGAATAGAAAGCGCTTGAGCGCCGCCGCCTGCGCGGCGATCGCTTCGCTATGCGCGACCAGCGGCGGTGCGGCGCGCACTGCGTCCAGCGAGACTGGCGCGTGTCTCGCAAGATTGAGCGACGTCGTATTGATCAGGTCGACGATCAGCGTATTGATAATACGGCGTACGGTCTCGTGAATCAGCCGGCGCCCTTCGATCTGCGGGAAGTCGCCACGCGCCGCCGCGTAGTGCGTCTGCCATAACTCCACCTCGGCAAGCTGCTCCACCGTGAGCAAGCCTGAGCGCAAGCCGTCGTCGACATCGTGATTGTTGTACGCGATCTCGTCAGCGAAATTGGCAATCTGCGCTTCGATGGAAGGCTGCCGCCCCTCCAGAAAACGCTCGCCTAGCGCGCCGAGCCGCCGCGCGTTCTCGCGCGAGCAGTGTTTGAGAATGCCCTCCCGCGTTTCGAAGCAAAGGTTCAGGCCATTGAACGCGCCGTAGTGCTCTTCCAGATCGTCGACCACCGCGAGGCTTTGCAGGTTGTGCTCGAAGCCGCCATGTTCGCGCATACATTCGTTCAGCGCGTCCTGGCCCGCATGGCCGAAAGGCGTATGGCCAAGGTCGTGTGCGAGCGAAATGGCTTCGACGAGGTCTTCGTTTACGCGCAGATTGCGCGCGACCGAACGGGCGATCTGCGCAACTTCCAGGCTATGGGTGAGTCGCGTGCGAAACAGGTCGCCCTCGTGATTCACGAACACCTGAGTCTTGTATTCGAGCCGGCGGAATGCCGTCGAATGAACAATGCGGTCGCGATCGCGCTGGAATTCAGTACGCGCGCTCGGTGCGGCTTCGGGATAGCGGCGGCCGCGCGATTGGGCGGAATGTGCCGCATACGGCGCGAGATGCGCTTCGAGCGCTTCCTGCGAAGGCACGCCGCTCACGGCCATGCCTGCCGGGTCATGCTTTACATCGTCGCTGCGCCTGTCAGTCACCGGATTCTCCGAAACATGGGCGGCGCCTCGTGACGCTGGTGCGTGTTGCCTTGCGCTCAAGCCCTCGCCGAGTCGGTCTAGACGGCGGCGGCCAGCGTGGCGTGCACCTCGGCGTCGGGCGCCTGGGTGATGAGCGTCTCACCGAAACGCTTCAGCAGAATGAATTTGATCGCCCCGGCTTCCGCCTTCTTGTCGACCCGCATGAGTTCGACGTAACGCGAGTCGCCGAGCGCGGGTGCCCGGGTGGGTAAATGCGCGGCAACGATCACATCGACCAGACGCTTACGCGCGGCTTCGTCGAGATAACCCATGCGCACCGAAAGGTCCGCCGCCATCACCATCCCGCAGCCGACCGCCTCGCCGTGCAGCCATTCGCCGTAGCCGAGTCCGGCTTCGATCGCATGGCCGAAGGTGTGGCCGAAGTTGAGGATCGCGCGCAGTCCGCCTTCGCGCTCGTCCTGCGCCACCACCGACGCCTTGATCTCGCACGAACGCTTGACTGCCAAGGCCAGCGCTTCCGGCTCGCAGCGATTGAGCGCCTCGATGTTCGCTTCTATCCAGTTGAAGAAACCGGCGTCGGCAATCGCGCCGGTCTTGATCACTTCGGCGACGCCCGCAGCCAATTCGCGCGCCGGCAGCGTACGCAGCGCGCCGATATCGGCGATCACAGCCTGCGGCTGGTAGAACGCGCCGATCATGTTCTTGCCGAGCGGATGGTTGATGCCGGTCTTGCCGCCCACCGACGAATCGACTTGCGACAGCAAGGTGGTCGGCACCTGAATGAACGGCACGCCGCGCATGTAGCAGGCCGCGGCAAACCCCGTCATGTCGCCGATCACGCCGCCGCCGAGAGCGATCAGCGTAGTCTTGCGATCGGCGCGCGAGCCGAGCAGCGCGTCGAAAATCAGGTTCAGCGTTTCGAGGTTCTTGTACGCTTCGCCGTCCGGCAAAACGACCGTGGACACCTGCTTGCCGAGCGGCGCGAGCGCCGCGCGCAGTGCGTCGCCGTAGAGCGGGTCGACCGTGGTGTTCGTGACGATCGTGACCGAGCTGCCGGCGATATGCGGCGCGAACAACTCAGTTTGGCCGATCAGGTCGGCACCGATATGGATGGGGTAGGCGCGCTCGCCCAGTTCGACATTGACGGTAATCATACGATCCATTATGACGCAGGATGTTTGGCGACGCCGGCCATCTCGAGCTGCATCAGAACCATGTTGACGAGTCCGTTGACCGAAGGCCGGCCGGTTTCGATCACAAAGTGCGCGCATTCCCGGTATAGCGGATCGCGTACTTCGTAGAGCGCTTCGAGGCGCGCTTTGGGGTCTTCGGTCTGCAAAAGCGGGCGATTCTTGTCGCGCCGGGTGCGCAGCCACAAATCATGCGGATTGGCGCGCAAATAGATCACCACGCCGCGATTTTGCAGCGCTTCGCGGTTTTCCGGCCGCAGCACCGCGCCGCCGCCTGTGGCCAGCACGATATTTTCGCGCCCGGTCAGCTCGGAAATTACGTGCGCTTCGCGCTCGCGAAAGCCCGCTTCGCCTTCCAGCTCGAAGATCACCGGAATGCGCGCGCCCGTGCGCGCCTCGATTTCATGATCGGAATCGAAGAACGGGCGATCGAGACGGCGCGCAATGGCCCGGCCCACGGTGGTTTTGCCTGCCCCCATGAGCCCTACGAAAAATACATTGGCGTGTGCGTCCCGCGCTTGCAACGGTGTCCTCTGGCTAATCCGGTATGGTTCGTGCCGCAGCTTACTGGCAAAGCGGCTGCCTTGTCGAGCCTGCATGCCGCCGCTAGAGAGCGGAGGCAGCATGCCCCTAATTTGTCTGAACGACGCGCGGCGTGATGAAAACTGCCAGTTCACTGCGCTGGTCCCGATGGGCCCGATGGCGAAAAAGCGCACCTAAAACGGGTATTTTGCCCAGGACCGGCACCCGCGTCACATCGTCCCGGTTGTCGGTCGCGTAAATTCCGCCGATCGACACCGTACCACCATCTTCGACTTCGACGCGCGTTTGCACGTGTTTGGTGTTGATCGCGGGCCCGGCGTCGGTCTGTTCGCCGACGCTGTCCTTGGCGACGTCCAGGTCCAGCACCACTCTGCCGTCCGGCATGATTTGCGGCTCGACCTCCAGTTTGAGCGTGGCGCGGCGAAACTGCACGCCCGACACGCCCTGCCCCACTTTCGCCTGATAGGGCAACTCGGTGCCCTGCTCGACGACCGCTTTCATCCGGTCCGCCGTCACGACCCGCGGGCTCGAGACGATTTCGCCGCGTCCTTCGGCCTCCAGCGCGCTCAGCTCGATGTTCAGGAGCCGCGTCGCCCCAGCTGCGAACAAGGTCAGCCCGGCGGTGGCGGCGTCAAAACCGGAAATCGGCCGCGCCGACAGATCGTAAACGGTGCCGTCCGTGCCGCCCGTCAAGCCTCGGGCGGTGCCGTCGGCGTTGGCGGCCGCCATGGAAAGCCGCACGCCGAGATTGCGCGAAAACCCGTGCTCGCCCTCGACGATACGCGCTTCGATCAATACCTGACGGGTCGGCCGGTCAACTGAGGCAAGCAAGGCCGTGATTTGCGCGAGGCGTCCTTCGAGATCGGTGACGAACAGCAGGTTGGTGCGCGGATCGGCAGTCGCGGCGCCGCGTTTGGACAGCACGCGCTGGTTGCCCGCGCCGGTCAGCAGGCGCCGCGCATCTTCGGCGCGCGCGTAGTGCAGTTCGAACGTGCGGCTTGCGAGCGGCTCAAGATCGGCGGCTCTCGCGTGTGCTTCGAAACGCTGCCGTTCACGCGCGGCCAGATCCGCAATCGGCGCGACCCAGATCACATTGCCGTGGCGCTCCATGGCCAGCCCGTTGACATCGAGCAAGGTATCGAACGCGGTGCGCCACGGCACCTTGTCGAGTCGTAGTGAGACGGCGCCGCGCACTCTCTCGCTCGCGACGATGTTCAGGCCGGTGAACTGGGCGAACGCGTTGAGCACCGCACCGAGTTCCGCGCGCTGGAAGTTAAGCGAGATCGGTTTGTCGTCAGCGGCGAGTTTGGCGTCTGCAGGCGCTTTCGGTGCGTCGCTCAGGCGCGCGAGCGGCGGCAGCGGCACCGGCGGCCCTTCGAGCGCCGAGGATGCGGCTATGTCGTCGCGCGCCGACGCGGCGGATTGCCGCCGTAGCGGCACTGAGCCGTCTGCATCACCGGCTGGGTCGTCGGCTGGGTCGTCGGTGCGTCTGGTTTGGGCGGTCGCCGCCATTCGCGATATACCGGGCCCATCGGCGGACTCTTCGCGGAACGGGTTGGGCACATCGGCAGCGACGCCGCGTGGCAGCGGCGGTACGTCGTATCGGGCATCGGGCGGCGCAATGGCGTCGTCGAGCGGCATGTAGGCGGGCAGCGGCGGCAGCGCTGGGGTTGAAGCGTGCGCGATGCCGGCGCTTATCGCCATCCAAACGACGAGGCGGCTGAGACGGCTGCAAAGCGGACTGCGAACCGGCCTGCCAAGTGGATCGCGAAGCAAGCTAAAAACCGCGCCTCCGCGGATTCTTGCCGACAGGCCGCGACTCACACCATGGCCAAAACACACGCGAACGCCGTAGCGCGACACTGCGACACCGACTGGCTTGATCAGCCTCATCAGGACGCCTCCGTCAGTGCCAGCGTACGCGTCGCGCCGCCGTTGGCCAGCGTGATGCTGAGCGCGTCGAGCCGCGTGACACGCTCAGCGCCGAGGTGCTGCCCGGACACGACCGTGGTCGCACCATCCGGCGTATCGAGCAAGGCGAGCCCGCGTGTACGATCGTGCAGCAAGCCGACGAGGCGCAGTTGCGAAACCTCAAGCTGCTGCTCGGCGGACGCGAGCATCTGCGGAAGCGAGAATGGGTCGAAGAACACGATGTCTTCTTCGTCGTCCGAATCGAGACTCTCGTCGGCAAACGCGTCCGCCGCAGCAGGTGAAGGTACAGGCCTCAGCGCACTGAATACATGCAGAGTTGCCCTCACCGCTAACGAAGCGGTATCGCGCTTGACCGTCACGTCGACGGGCACGATTAGCACGGGCAGATCGGACAGGCCACGCAGAAACGCCATCAGGTGGACGAAATCGGTGTGCGCGGTAAGCTGTATAGGACGCATGCTGTCAGCGCCCGAGCCGCTGGCCGCGCCCGGTTCTACCGAGAGCAACGAGACGCCATTCTGCGCCGCGAGTTCGGACACGATGCGCACATCGTCCGCGGAAGTCCATGACACAGGCAATTGCGCGCCCGGCCTGGCGGCAGCTTCCCGGCGCAGCGCGGACAATTGCGCCAGCGCGCGGCGCGCATCCGCGAGATGCCGCGAGGCCGTCTCCCATGCCGTGCGGCTCGCCTCGACCCCGCCGAGATCGGCCACAACCCAGCCATGCGCGCCAAGTCCGAACACCGCCGCGGCGATCAGCAATGCAACCACCCAACGACGCCGAGGGCTCCAGGCAGCGAGCGGCAAGCGCACACGCTTCATCCATTGGGAAAAAGAGAGCCGCGCGCTCGCCGCGCCGCCGAACTCGACAAAAGTCGTACTCATTTCGCACCTCCTGATTGTTCAGACTTCATCGGACGTTGCGCCGCCAAGCCTGACATATGGGCCGTTTTCTTTGGCGGGTCGCTCCAGCGCAGATGCGCTCCGAATTCGATCGGGCCGGTCACGCTGGCCGCCGCAACCGCCCCGCTGCGTGGCGCCGAGCGATGCAGGTCGTTCACCTCCGCGCCCTTCACGCCGCGGATCGCGCTCAAGCGCTTGAGCCACTCGGCCGACGCGATATGTCCGCGCGAGGTCGCGAGCAATTCCGTCTCGTGCTCGCGCTGGCGCAACTGCTGCAGCACCACGCCGTCACCGGGTTCAAAACTCAATGCATTCAGCAGATCGCGCAAATGCGTAAGCGGCTCGGACAAGTCCATCGCACGCGCCGCGCCTTTGCGTTGCTCGTCTTGCGCTCGCAGTAACCTAGCGTGCTCCGCGAGCGGCATGGCCAGCTGAGCGAGCGTTTGCTCGATCGACGCGCGCTCTGCATCGAGCCGCGCCTTTTCGAACGCCTGCCACCCAACTAGTGCGAGCACGGCCGCAAAACCAGCGAGCGCCGCGACGCCCCATTCGAGCAAACGCCGCCGGCGCGCGAGCCGCGCATTGCGTTGCCTGTATGGCAGCAGATTGAAGCCGCCGAGCCACGGCCGTGCGAAGTGCATGCCACGCGTAGACGCCGTAGACGCCGTAGACGCGTGCGTACCCGGGGCCGCCGAATGCAAACGGGAGCGTAGGCCGAACGTCATTCGAGCACCCCGCGCAGCGCGAGTCCGAATGCGACCGCGGCGGCAGGCTCGTGCAACAACGAATCGTGCAGTTGACGTGCGAACCCTCCAAGCGCCGCACACTCGAACGGCAGCACAGTGCAGCCCAATACGTCGGCTATATCCGCAATCGAGAAACCCACGCCATCGAGCAAATCGACCTCGCCGCTCAACAACGCGCAGTCGAGTACGGGGCCGTGGACGAGATCGCGCAACGCGTCGGCGAAATCGGCGTGCTCAGGCGCGGGGTAACGCATTTCGCCAACCAGGCAGTCGTCGACGATGCGCCAGCCGTACACACCATCTGTGCCAATCCAGAGCGCGACGTAGGGCTCGTGCGGATCGAGTTCATGGCTCGCCGCGTAGCGCATTGCGCGCAAAGCCGCATGCGGCTCGCCATCGATCGCGGTGAGCGAGATACCGGCGGTCGCCGCGCATTCGATACGCGCTTCGAGATGCTGGCGTGCGGTTGCGGCGATTGTCACCGAACGAATCGGCGAACGCGTCTCGTCGACGAACCAGTCGACAGCTAACGCATGGCGCTCCAGGCCTGCGATACGCTCAACTTCGCTCATCACCGCCGGCTCGAGTTCGGCGAGTTCATGACCGCCGTTTTCCGCGCAACCGGCGAGCGCGGCGAGCCGTGTGAGCGGCACGGTGGTTGTCAATGTAGCCGAGGCGGGCAGCGCCATCGCGCATCGCAATGCATGCGTGGCACACGCACGCGGCAAACCCGCGAATGCGTCGCGCAACGCACGCGCCACCGCATGCCGGTCGGCGATCTCCGTGCCGGCCATCGCGCCGGCGCCAAGCGGCACGGTGCTCGCGTATTCGATATGCAGCGCGGCATGTGTGGGCGAATGCCGACTCACCACGACCAGACGCACCGCCTGCGAACCCACATCGATTCCCGCAGCAAAACGCTGCGCACCCAGTCGCACACCTTGAAGCCACGAATTTTTGAACGTCATCACGCCCTCCCTCAGACTCACGCGACGAACCATTCGAACGCGAGTAACGAGGAAGAATTGTGCGTAGCCGCGCCGCCGCGCGACACTCAGCCAAATGGCTAACGTTGCGCGACGCGCGCCCTCTCCGCCGGCAAAGCGTCTACAGTGAAGTCATTCCCGCGCGGCGCGCCGATTTGTCAAGAACTGTCAGTAAGCATGCCGAAAGCTGAAATGCCAGGCAGCTATAATCGCGGGACTGTTTTTTGGTGCCCATATGCAATCCACGTCTCCTACGTCCCCGCCGCCCGCGCCGCAGAAGCGCAAGCGCCCCTTGTGGCTCAAGCTCATCCTCGGCTTTGTGGGTCTGATCGTCGCAGGCATCCTGTGCGTGCTGCTGGTGCTCGGTTATGCGCTGGTGGTCGCAACGCCGAACCTGCCGTCGCTCGACGCGCTGACCGATTACCGGCCGAAGGTGCCCTTGCGCATCTATACGGCCGACCACCTGCTGATCGGCGAATTCGGCGAAGAGCGGCGCGACATCGTCCATATTCAGGACGTGCCCGATAGCCTGAAGAAAGCCGTGCTGGCAATCGAAGACGCGCGCTTCTACGATCACGGCGGCGTCGACCTCACAGGCATCGCGCGAGCCGGCTTCGTCGCACTGACCAATGGCCACGCCACGCAAGGCGCCAGCACGATCACCATGCAGGTGGCGCGCAACTTCTTCCTGTCGAGTGAGAAGACCTACACGCGCAAGATCTACGAGATGCTGCTCGCGTACAAGATCGAGTCGAAACTGACGAAAGATCAGATTCTCGAGGTGTACATGAATCAGATCTATCTCGGTCAGCGTGCGTATGGCTTCGCGAGCGCGGCGCGGGTGTATTTCGGGAAAGACCTGAAGGACCTGACCCTGGCGGAATCCGCCATGCTGGCGGGCCTGCCGAAGGCGCCGTCGGCGTATAACCCGGTGGTCAATCCGAAGCGCGCGAAAATCCGTCAAGAGTACATCCTGCAGCGCATGTACGAATTGCACTACATCACTCAGGAACAGTATGACGAGGCAAGCAGGCAGCCGCTGGTCGTCAAGGGCGCGGGCAAGGAGTTCAGCGTGCACGCGGAATACGTCGCGGAAATGGTGCGGCAGATGATGTACGCGCAGTATCGCGAGGAGGCGTACACGCGCGGCCTGAACGTCGTGACCACCATCGACTCGGCCGATCAGGATGTCGCTTACCGGGCGCTGCGCAAGGGTCTGATGGACTACGAACGGCGCCACGGCTATCGCGGCCCGGAAGCATTCATCGATTTGCCGTCCGATGCGGACGACCGCGAACAGGCGATTGACGACGCGTTGCTCGAGCATCCCGACAACGGCGAAATCATCGCCGCTGTGGTGACGGCGGCGAGCCCGAAGCAGGTGCAGGCCACCTTCATCGACGGCAACGTCGCGACCATTCAGGGCGACGGCCTGCGCTTCGCGCAGTTCGCGCTCGGCACGCGCGCGCAGCCGAATCAACGCGTGCGGCCCGGCGCGATCATTCGCCTCGTGAAGGATGACGACGGCAACTGGTCGATTACGCAATTGCCGCAAGTGGAAGGCGCATTCGTTTCGGTGGTGCCGCAAGATGGCGCGATTCGTGCGCTGGTGGGCGGTTTCGACTTCAACAAGAACAAGTTCAACCACGTGACCCAGGCGTGGCGTCAACCGGGTTCGAGCTTCAAGCCGTTCATCTATTCGGCCTCGCTAGAAAAGGGTCTCGGACCGGCTACGGTGATCAACGATGCGCCGCTCTTTTTCAGCGCTGCGGAGACGGGCGGCCAGGCGTGGGAGCCGAAGAACTATGGCGGCGGTTTCGATGGTCCGATGACCATGCGCACCGCGCTGCAGAAATCGAAGAACCTCGTGTCGATTCGCATCCTGAACCACATCGGCACCAAGTACGCGCAGCAATACATCACGCGTTTCGGCTTCGACGCGGATCGTCACCCGGCTTATCTGCCGATGGCGCTCGGCGCGGGTCTCGTTACACCCTTGCAGATGGCAGGCGCGTTCTCGGTGTTTGCGAATGGCGGCTATCGCGTCAACCCGTATCTGATTGCTGAGGTCACTGATCAGCGCGGCATCGTCGTCGCGCACGCGCAACCGCTGGTCGCCGAGCAGAGTGCGCCGCACGCGATCGAGCCGCGCAATGCGTATGTGATGAACAGCCTGCTGCAAAGCGTCGCGCAACGTGGCACGGGCGCAAAGAGCAACGTGCTGAAGCGTACCGATCTCGGCGGCAAGACCGGCACGACCAACGATTCGCGCGATGCGTGGTTCGCCGGCTATCAGCACACGCTCACGGCGATCGCGTGGATCGGCTACGACAATCCGCGCAGTCTCGGCGATAAGGAAACCGGCGGCGGCCTTGCGTTGCCGGTGTGGATCGAATACATGGCGCGCGCGCTCAAAGGCGTGCCGGACTACAAGATGCCGATGCCCGACGGTGTGACCGAGCTCGGCTCAGAACTGTATTTCGACGACTTCACGCCGGGCCACGGGTTCGTCGCGACAGTCGGTATCAGCCAGGCGGCGCTGGATGCCGAGGCGAGCGGTTCGGCGTCGGAAGCCGCACCGGAACAGGTCGGCGAACAGGAAAAGCAGGACATCATGAATCTGTTCCGCGGGCACTAGAGACGCGCCCAAACAAGGCGGAAAAATCCGCCGGAAAATGGAAAACCGCCGCGCTCGATACGCGGCGGTTTTCGTTTGGGCGGTGCTTCGGCGGTCGTTTGAGCAGTCGATTAAGCTACGCGTCCGGCGATCGCGTCATGGGCCGCTTCAGCGATGCCCCCGAGCGCTCCTTCCCGAACCCAGTTCGGAGGCGAGCGCTTTACGCTTCAAAGTGAACCGGCTCGCCAGCCTGCTGCGTCGCGTACTCCGACAATGCGGCGAAAAACTCCGTGCCGCTGCGCGTATCGCGCCACTCGCCGTCGATGAAACGGAAGTGGAAACCGCCCGCTTTCGCCGCGATCCAGATCTCGCTCATCGGCGGCTGCAGATTGACAATGATCTTCGAACGGTTCTCGAATTCGAGGGTCAGGACATTGCCGCTGCGCTCGAGTTCGATGTCGGCTTCCGTGTCGTCGAGCGCGCGTTCGATGGCGGCTAGCGCGGCTTCCGCGCGGGTCAGGTAATCACTATCGGACATGCTAAACTCCATCGATTATTTATTCAGGGACAGTCATGCGAGTCGTATCTCGGATGCGCGCGGCGGCGCCCGGCCGCGCGATTGTAGCGGGTTTAGCCATTCTCGCAGGTTGTGCACTTGCCGGCTGCGGGCAACGGGGTTCGCTTTACTTGCCCACCGTGCCGCCTCTGCCGGCCAAGCCGATCGATCGTACGCAACCGCCGTCGCCAGATGAAGTGAAATCGGGCGCTGAAGCCGCCTCGCCGATGGGTGAGGTACCGGATACCTCTGGCGCGCCGCTCTCGTTGTCGCCGGAAAGCGAACTCGCCGCGCCGCCCGCGTCGGCCGCATCCGCTGCCGTGGCTCCGCAAGCTGCCTCCGCCGTCACTCCCGCTCAATAAGACTTTCGCATGACTCGATCCGCATTTGACTACGTCGACGGCGTGTTGCACGCCGAGGGCGTGTCCGCCGTCTCACTCGCCGAGCAGTTCGGCACGCCGCTGTACGTCTATTCGCGCGCCGCACTCACCGAAGCATGGAACGCATATGCAGGCGCTTGCGCCGGTCGCCGCGCGACCGTGCACGTCGCCGTCAAGGCCAATAGCAATCTTGCGGTGCTGAATGTATTCGCTCGCCTCGGCGCCGGCTTCGACATCGTGTCGGGCGGCGAACTGGCGCGTGTGCTGGCCGCAGGTGGCAAAGCGGAAAACACCGTGTTTTCGGGCGTCGGCAAGAATGCGGACGAGATGCGTCAGGCACTTGCCGCCGGCGTTAAATGCTTCAACGTCGAATCGATTCCCGAGCTCGACCGCCTGAATGCGGTTGCGGCGGAAATGGGCAAAAAAGCGCCCGTCTCGTTGCGTGTGAATCCGGACGTCGACGCGAAAACGCATCCGTATATTTCCACCGGCCTGAAGTCGAACAAGTTCGGCGTCGCGTTCGAAGATGCACGGGCTACCTATCAAGCCGCCGCGGCGATGACGCATCTCGACGTGGTCGGCATTGACTGCCATATCGGCTCGCAGATCACTGAAGTCGCACCGTATCTGGATGCGGTCGACAAGGTTCTGGAACTGGTCGAACAGATCGAGCAGGACGGCGTGAAGATTCGCCACATCGACGTGGGCGGTGGTCTCGGTATCACATATGACGACGAAGCCCCGCCGGAAATCGGCGACTTCGTGCGCACCGTGCTGGATCGCATCGAAGCGCGCGGTCACGGGCATCGCGAGGTGTATTTCGAACCGGGTCGTTCGCTGGTCGGCAATGCGGGTGTGCTGCTGACGCGCGTCGAATATCTGAAGCCAGGCGCGGAAAAGAACTTCGCCATCGTCGACGCGGCGATGACCGATCTCGCACGCCCTGCGATGTACGAGGCCTATCACGCGATCGAAGCTGTCGTTAAGCGCGACGTGCTCGCCCACGTGTACGACGTGGTCGGCCCGGTTTGCGAAAGCGGCGACTGGCTGGGTCGTGAGCGTCTGCTGGCGGTCGAACCGGGCGATCTGCTGGCGATTCGCTCAGCCGGCGCGTATGGCTTCGTGATGAGCTCGAACTACAACACCCGTCCGCGTGCGGCCGAGGTGATGGTTGATGGTACACAAGTGCATGTCGTTCGCGCTCGTGAAGAGGTCAAGCAGCTGTTTGCGGGCGAAGCGATCTTGCCGGCGTAAACGTCTGAGCTGGGAGCCCCTCGATAAAAAAGGCGATGCCACTGCGGCATCGCCTTTTTCCATTTGCGCGCTGGTCCTCGTGGTCAGCGTGTCTTTAACCTCCGCTCGCGCAGCCATACGAGCAAACGCCACCCCAGCAACGCGACCATGATCGCACCGTAAATCTTCGGCAAAATCAGGTCGTGCTTGCCCGCCTTCATCCACCAGAAGTGCAGGATCGCGAGCGCAGCGATCGCATAAATCGCGCGATGCAGCGTCTGCCAGCGGCGTCCGAGTTTGCGCACCATCGCGCGCGGCGACGTAACGGCCAACGCGATCAGCAGCACGAACGCCGCGAAGCCCACGGTGATGAACGGCCGCTTGCCGATGTCCTTGAGAATCGCGGCGACATCGAACCATTTGTCGAACCACAGGTAAGTGGTGAAATGCAACGTCACGTAGAAAAATGCGTAAAGGCCCAGCATCCGGCGAAAACGGGCCAATGCAGTGATACCGGTCAGTCGGCGCAACGGCGTCACCGCCAACGTGATGCAAAGAAAGACGAGCGTCCACAGACCCGTCGAGCGCGTAATGAACTCGATCGGATTTGCGCCCAATCGATCGGTCATGCCAAACAGCACGATGCGCGCGAGCGGATACCACGCGGCGATAAATACCGCGATCTTGGCCGGCACGATCCAGCGCGCGCCGCTTGCGGGCCGCTTTGCGGTGGTCGCAGCCGACGCCTGCGCTGCTCGCGGCGCTCTGCGTTCGGTTTGAGTAACAGGTTGCGTATCGGAAGCCATAGTCACGCCGCTTAAAAATTCTTCTTCAGGTCCATGCCCTGATACAACGACGCGACCTGATCGCCGTAGCCGTTGAACATCAACGTCTTGCGCTTGGGCGTGAAGAAACCATCTTCGCCGATGCGCCGCTCGGTAGCCTGGCTCCAGCGCGGGTGATCGACGTTCGGATTCACGTTCGAAAAGAAGCCGTATTCGTTTGACGCGTACGTGTTCCAGCTGGTCGGCGGCTGCTTGTCGAGGAAGCGGATCTTCACCAGCGACTTCGCGCTCTTGAAGCCGTATTTCCACGGCACCACCACGCGAATCGGCGCGCCATTCTGATTCGGCAGCACCTGGCCGTAGAGGCCCATCGTCAGCAGCGTCAGCGGATTCATCGCTTCGTCCATCCGCAGACCTTCCGTGTACGGCCAGTCGAGTACCGGCGTCGACAGGCCGGGCATTTGCGACGGGTCAGCCAGCGTGATGAATTGCACATACTTCGCATTGCCAGTCGGCTGCACACGCCTGATCAACTCCGAGAGCGGCACGCCGATCCACGGAATCACCATCGACCAGCCTTCGACACAACGCAACCGGTACACGCGCTCCTCGAGCGGCGCGAGCTTCAGCAATTCATCGATCTCGTACACCTTCGGATTCTTGATTTCGCCCTCGACGCTCACCTTCCACGGATGCGGGCGCAACGTGCCGGCGTTGTGCGCGGGATCCGCTTTGTCCGTGCCGAACTCGTAGTAGTTGTTGTACGTGGTGATGTCCTTGTACGGCGTGATCTTGTCCAGGGCGACGAACTTCGCGTTGGTCTTCGCCACAAGCTTTTGCGCCTTCGTATCCGGCGATGAATATGCTGCCAGCGCTTCTCCATTCACACCGATCAGGCCGCCGAGCGCCAATGCACCCGCAGCTTGCAAAACGCGCCGCCGGTTCTCGAAGACGCGCTGCGGCGTGATTTCGCTGCGTGCGATGTCATCGCCTATGAGTTGAATTCTGTCGCTTCGCTTGATCCACATCGTGCTGCTCCTTGCCGCCCCATCGCTTGTCTAGCTTACGGGGCCATATTGATGATCGGCTCGTTTCGCCGCTCGCCCAGTCATCTTTAGGTACTGCTCTAACGAACACACTGGATGCAGCGAATATTCCGCCAGACGTAAAAAAAACCGCCGGTGTGAAGCACGCGGCGGTTCTTAGTCGGCTCAGGACGGCAGATCTTACAGCTTGCCGTAGCTATGCAGCCCCGACAGGAACATATTGACGCCGAGAAATGCGAAGGTCGTCACCAGCAGGCCGGTCAGCGCCCACCATGCCGCCACCGCGCCGCGCAGGCCTTTCATCAAGCGCATATGAAGCCAGGCTGCGTAGTTCAGCCAGACGATCAGCGCCCACGTTTCCTTCGGGTCCCAGCTCCAGTAACCGCCCCATGCTTCAGCGGCCCACAGCGCGCCGAGGATCGTCGCGATGGTGAAAAACGCGAAGCCGACGGCGATCGACTTGTACATCAGGTCGTCGAGCACATCGAGCGGCGGCAGGCGGTCTGCCAGCACGCCGCGCTCTTTCGCCAGATACGCGACGCCGACCATCGCCGACAGCGCAAAGCTGCCATATCCGATGAAGTTAGCCGGCACGTGGATCTTCATCCACCAGCTCTGCAGCGCCGGCACGAGCGGCTGGATCTGCTGTGCGTCACGGGCGACCGAGTACCACATCAGGAAGCCGACCGCCGCGCTGATCACCAGCAGCACGAATGCGCCGAGCGCACGCGTGTTGTAGTGCTGCTCGTAGTACAGATAGAACAGCGCGGTGATCAGGCTGAACAGCACGAACACTTCATACAGGTTCGAGATTGGAATATGACCGACGTCCGCGCCGATCAGATACGACTCATACCAGCGCACCATCAATCCGACGAAGCCCATCACCACTGCGGCCCAGGTCATCTTCGAACCGATCGCAGCGCCGGTCGGTGAACGCGACAACAGGCCGATCCAGTAGAAGACGGTGGCGAACACGAAGAGCGCGCTCATCCAAAGAATCGCGGACTGGCTCGACAGGAAATATTTGAGGAAGAACGCGTTATCCGCGCGCGTCAGATCGCCGTGATAGATCTGGATCGCCAGCAGCGACAGTGCGGCGATGCCCACCATCAGCGGACGCACCGGTTTCCAGCGCCAGCCCAGCACGACGAACACCGGCACTGCGCAGCACAGCACCAGTTTGTCGTAGTAATTCATGAACGGGTGATAGCGCGACAGCGCGAACCCCGCGCCCGCGACCATCACGACGGCGAACAGCCAGTCGACAATACCGAGCCGTTTCAGAAACGGCCGCTCGTCATACTGCGCGACGTTGAGCGCCTCGCTCGCGAACGCCTTCTGCGGTCGCGAGGGTGAGGAGGAGGAGGAAACCTGAGTCAAGTCCATGATCTTACCGGGTCGAATCTTGTGAGCCTGCAGACGGCGCGCGGGCATGGCCGGGTTTGTCGGAGGCGCCGGATGCTTCAGTGAGTTTGACACCCAGCGCGGTGCCTACAGCGTCGCGCGTTTGAACGAACTCCTTTTCGAAATCCAGCGTTTTGCGCGCGCTCGACATCGCCATCACGACATTCGTGCCGTGATCGGTATCTTTAAGCCAGAACCAGAGGCGCCTTTCGCGGACGTAGAACATCGAAAAGATGCCCAACACGAGGAGCAGGCTGCCAAGATACACGACTTTTTTGCCCGGCGCGCGCGTCAACTGAAATACCGAAGCTTGCACCTGCTTGAATGAGTCAAGCTGCAAGTAGACCGGCGATCCATACAAAAAGCTGTCGGATATCGCATTGATAGAGCTTTGGATAAAGCGGCTGGCGTCCGCATTGGCCTGCGCATCCGGCTCGCCAAGCTGCTCGCGCGACAGTTGCCACAGGTCCCACGTCGCGCCTTCCAGCATGCGCAGCAGCAAGCCCGCGGCCTTTTCCTGCTCGCCCTTCGGCACCGAATGATCGATGAACCCGGCGATCGCCTGGAAGCCGCCGAGCGTCTGGCCGTTCGGCATCTTGATACTGTTGTCCGCGCCGGCAAACAGGGTCAGGACACGCAGCGCGCTTTCTTCCAGGTGCTGTTGCAGTTCGGTATTCGAACCCGACACCGAACGCAGCGCGAAACGGTGAGCGGCGGCTGCGCGCATGGCCGGATTTTCAAGCGTGGCGCGCAGGTTCATCCATTCCTTGACGGTACCGCCTGTGTCGGCGGGGATTCGCAGGTAGCGGAATGGGTCGTCCGGATTCAGGCGCATGCCGGCGAGGAACATCTTTTCGCCCGCGACGTCCACCGGCAGCATGTAGTTGTTGTACTCGCGCGCCTGGCCGTCCTTGTCGCGCACCTTGTACTGCACCGACGGACCGACGTTATGCAGATCGAGCGGCTTCGAGCTCTTCGCGCCCGAGCCGAGGCGCTCGTCGAACGCCTCTTTCAGCGTACGATGCGCGGCGACGCCACGCGCATCGTTCTGGCCGCTGCCGTTCGAGACGTTTTCGACGTTGATTGCACGGAAATCCGTGAATTCGACGGTCTGGCCGTCGGCCAGCGGTGTGGCGGCACTCAACGGCGCATTGCCGCCGATCATGCCGCCGAACGGCGCGGTTTTCGCGCTCGAACCGGACATCGGGTACGCGGTCATCTGCATCTGCGACCCGCCGTCCTGGAAGCTCGACTGGTAGATCGAGACGCCGTCGTAGGTGAATGGCTTGTTCACTTCGACCCGGGCCGGCACGCGCGCGCCCGTTTTATGGTCGACCACGACGATGTCGCTCGCGAACAGCTTCGGCATGCCCGTCGAGTAGTAGTCGACGATGAACTTGTTCAGCTCGATCGAGAACGGCAGGTCCTGGATCAGCGAGCCGTCCGGCTGGTTAAGAATCGCCGTCGACACATGCTGCCCTTCCGGCACCCACGCATAGCCGCGGAAAGTCGGATTCGACTGCGACAGGCGATGTTCAGGCGGAATGTCGTTGATCACCGTGTTGGAGCGGATCGGCGACTTGTCGAACAGCCACATTTGCAGCTTGATTGGCAGATTGCTGTCGAGCAGGCCGCCCAGACAGATCACCACAATCGCAATGTGCGCGGAGATGTAGCCGAACTTGGTCAGCGCGCCGCGCTTGGCGGCGATCAGCGTTGCACCGTCCGACTCCCGTGTGACGAACTTGTAGCCAAGCCTGGCCGAGAGTTTGGCGAGCACCGCCGAGGTCTGTGCGCGCGTGCCGTGCACCGCGAACTCGCCCTTGTGATGGAACGCGCGCAAGCTGCCTTCGCGGACCTTGTCTTTCCAGCTCTTGGCGTCCGCGACCATTTTCGGCGCATTGCGGATCACGCACAGCGACACCGACACCATCAGGAAGCCGAGAATCAGCATGAACCACCACGAGCTGTACACCGTGTACAAGCTCAGCGAGCGGAAGATGTCCGCCCAGAACGGGCCGAACTGATTGACGTAGTTGGGATACGGATCGTCCTGCGTGAGGACGGTGCCGATAATACTGGCGATCGACAGAATCACGAGCAACGAGATCGCGAAGCGCATCGAACTCAATACTTCGATGATGCTGCGCGTGATGCGATTGCCCGACTTCGACTGCAAACCCGACGTGGTGACGCTCATTCATACTCCGACTGAACAGCAAAAAAGGGTGAAGGGCTGTCGTAGACACGACGCCCTCACCCTTTTCTTGTTTTGTACCGGCCTCGCCGGGCCGGTTGCTTGCGTACGGACTTCTTAGTGCAAGCCCGCGATGTAATCCGCTACAGCCTTGATCTCGCTGTCCGACAGACGCGATGCAATGGCATGCATCGCCTCATTGTTGTTACGCGCGCCCGGACCTTGCGTGAATGCAGTCAACTGCGCCACCGTGTATTCCGCCCACTGCCCCGACAGACGCGGATACTGCGACGGGATCCCCTGACCGGTCGGCCCGTGGCAGCTTGCGCACGCCGGTACACCCTTATCTGCAATCCCACCGCGATAAATCTTCTGACCGAGCGGGACGGTATCTTTGTTATGCGCGTAGCCTAGCTTCGGAGTCTGCGTCGAAAAATAGGCAGCCACGTTGGCCATGTCCTGGTCGGACAGCGCCGCAGCCATGCCCGCCATGATCGCGTTGTTGCGCGCGGGCTGCTTGGCGCCCGGCTGCGTCTTGAAATCCACCAGCTGCTTGACGAGATACTCGGGATGCTGGTCCGCCAGCTTTGGATACGCACCGCCAGCACTGTTGCCATCTGCACCGTGACACGACGCGCAAACCTGCACCGCGATTGCCTGCCCCCGATTGACGTCCGGCTTTGCCGGATCTGCTGCTCGTGCCTGAATTGCCAAACCTGAAAGACCTGCCGCTACTTGAAGCACCATCAGAGCCTTGCACAGTCGATTCATTCGCACACCCTGTCTCGTCTTGTGGGATTTTAGAGGTTTTGCAAGATACGACAGCGACTGAGTGACCGCAAAGAGCCGCCAAGGCACGCGGGCTGGCCCCCTCAGGTTTTCAGTAAACCATCGTATTGTACAATAACTCGCTAATCGCTAAGACGCCAGTCGGGCTTGACCCGTCCCCACTCTGGGTTCCCCGGCGTCTCGAATCCTGGCCTGATCATGTCCTTCCTGCTCCACCAATCCCGCTTTTTCACGACCGTCAATCACCTGCGTGATCTGCCGGCTACCGCGCAACCCGAGATCTGCTTTGCGGGACGCTCGAATGCGGGCAAGTCCACGGCCATCAATATTCTGTGCAATCAGAAACGTCTGGCGTTCGCCAGTAAGACGCCGGGCCGCACCCAGCACATCAATTATTTCTCGGTGGGCAAGGAGGACGAGCCGACAGCGCACCTGGTCGACCTGCCGGGCTACGGTTATGCGGAAGTGCCGGGCGCGGCCAAGGCTCACTGGGAAGCGCTGCTCTCCACCTACCTGCAATCGCGCTCGCAACTGCGCGGCATGATTCTGATGATGGACTCGCGCCGCCCGTTGACGGATCTGGATCGGCGGATGATCGAGTGGTTCGCGCCGACCGGCAAGCCGATCCACACGCTGCTGACGAAGTGCGACAAATTGACGCGCCAAGAAAGCGTCAACGCCTTGCGCGCGACGCAGAAAGGGTTGGCTGAATATCGTTCCGCCGGCTACCAGGGCGAATTGACCGCGCAGCTGTTCTCGGCGCTCAAACGCGTCGGCATCGACGAAGCGCACGAGCTGATCGAAAGCTGGCTGATCCCCGACGCGAAGGGCGAAACGGACGCACCGCAGTAACCGCGCGGCGTGTACGAGCCCAGGCAAAAAGCGCCGTTCCGGCCGCCCATAAAAAAACCCGCCGCTTTAACGGCGGGTCAAACAGCCTAATCGAAAAAACGACAGGCACCCGCTCAGGGAGGAGAAGCGGGGAGGTCAGCGCAGGGCGCCTTGCTCGATCGGTATGATATACCATTGTCTCGAAAAGTTTCCGGGAGCGGAGGCAGGCGCTACTTGTCCACTCCATACATCCACGTTTCTTCGATTCGTTTATGAGCTTCTTTCCGCACTACCGTCCGCGCCGCATGCGCCGTGACGACTTCTCGCGCCGTCTGATGCGAGAAAACATCCTCACCACCAACGATCTGATCTATCCCGTGTTCATCGTCGAAGGCACCAACGTGCGGCAAGCCGTACCGTCGATGCCGGGCGTCGAGCGCGTGTCGGTGGATCTGCTGATGGGCGTGGCCGAGCAATGCGTCGAGTTGGGCGTGCCGGTGCTATCGCTCTTTCCGGCGATCGAGCCTTCCTTGAAGACGCCTGATGGCCGCGAAGCGACCAACCCGGCTGGCCTGATCCCGCGCGCAGTTCGCGAACTGAAAAAGAACTTCCCCGATTTGGGTGTGCTCACCGACGTCGCGCTGGATCCGTACACGAGCCACGGCCAGGACGGCGTACTCGACGAGGCCGGCTATGTGATCAACGACGAGACCGTCGAGATCCTCGTGGAACAGGCGCGCGCGCAGGCTGAAGCGGGTGTCGATATCGTCGCGCCCTCGGACATGATGGATGGCCGCATTGGCGCGATCCGCGAAATGCTCGAGAGCGAGGGTCATATCCATACGCGCATCATGGCCTACTCTGCCAAGTTCGCGTCGGCGTTTTACGGCCCGTTCCGCGATGCCGTCGGTTCTGCGACGAACCTCGGCAAGGGTAACAAGATGACTTACCAGATGGATCCGGCCAATTCGGATGAAGCCCTGCGCGAAGTGCAAGCGGACATCGAGGAAGGCGCGGATATGGTGATGGTCAAGCCAGGCATGCCGTATCTGGACATCGTGCGTCGTGTGAAGGACGAGTTCAAGTTCCCGACCTACGTGTATCAGGTGAGCGGCGAATACGCGATGCTGAAAGCGGCCGCGCAAAATGGCTGGCTCGATCACGACAAGGCGATGATGGAATCGCTGCTGGCGTTCAAGCGGGCAGGCGCGGATGGCGTGCTGACCTACTTCGCGCTGGATGCCGCGCGGATTTTGCGCTCGCAGAAGTGATTTGAGGTGTCGCTTTACCGGCGACGCCAGTCTTCTGAATGCGCCCCAAAAAAACGGAGGCCGACTTTAAGTCGTGCCTCCGTTTTTTTATGCATGTTCTGGCCTGCGCCTTTTTGCGGGCGCGTCGGGGGTGCGGGTTTCTTTGCGCGCTCGGGCAGCGCAGCTGCTTTGCGTTACGCCCCGGGCGCGTTGGCGCGATCGAGGGTGCGCAAAAACTTGTCCGCGGACTCGTAGCCGACGACGCGCAGCACTTCCTTGCCCCCCTGGTCGAAAAAGATGATGCCGGGCGGGCCGAACAGGCTGAAGCGCTTGAGCAGCATCTGATCGTCGGCGTTATTTGCGGTGACGTCGGCGCGCAGCAGGTTCATCTGCTTCAACTTCGCCTGAACACGCGGATCGCTAAACGTGAACTTCTCCATTTCTTTGCAGCTCACGCACCAGTCTGCGTAAAAATCGAGCATAGCGGGCTGCGCAGCCGTTTTGACGGCCTCGTCGAGATCGGTCGAGGAACGAACCGGAGCGAATGTCAGATCGCTCTGTGACAACCTATTCGGCGATTTGGAAACACTTGCCACGTTAGCCTCCCCGCCGTCACCCCACACAGCCAGGACAGCTAGCGGACGCAGCGGATCGGAGGAGCCTGCAGCGAGGCCAACCAGCAGCACCGCTGCCCAGATAGCCAGCGCCGCGCCGATACCCCGGCCGAGCCGCCGCCAGACGGAAATACCCACCGCTGGTGCCGAGAAAAGACCGAGTCCGGCGGCCGCGATCAGCAACCACAGCGCACTCAGCAGCATTGTCGCGGTCGCACCAAGCACCGGCCAGACGATCCACAGGGCCGCCGCCAGCAGCACCACGCCGAAAAACACCTTGACGCCGTCCATCCACGCGCCGGCGCGCGGCAGCAAAGTACCGGCGCCAAGCCCGATGATCAGGAGGGGCACACCGAGCCCGAGTCCCATCGAGAACAGCGCCGCGCCGCCGAGCAACGCGTCGCCTGTGTGCGCGATGAACGCCAGCACGGCAAAGAGCGGCGCGGTCATGCAAGCGCCAACCACCAACGCGGATAGCGCGCCCATTACTGCCACCGCGGCAAACTTGCCGCCGGAACGCCCTGTCGACGCACGCGACACGCCGTCCTGCCAGCGCTGCGGCAACGCGATGTCGAAGCCGGCGATCAGGGTCAGCGCGAAAACGGTCAGCAGGACGCCAAACGTACCAAGCACCCACGGGTTCTGCAGCCATGCGCCGAGGCTCTGGCCAACGAGCGCTGCCGCGATGCCAAGCGCCGTGTACACGAGTGCCATGCCGATCACGTACGCCAGCGACAACGCAAAGCCACGGGCACGCGTCACCCGCGCGCCTTCGCCGATGATGATCGCAGACAGGATCGGAATCATCGGATACGAGCACGGCAGCAGACTGAGCACGCCGCCGGCCACGAAATAGAGCCCGATGATCGCGAAGAAGCCGCCGCCTTCCAGTAGCGACTGCGCATAGTCGGCGCTAGTGGCACGCTCATACCACGGCGCGCCGGCTGCTGCGGATTGCCGCGTGGCGGTGGCCGCCGCGGCGCCGCCGGCCGGCTGCAACGCCTCGCCGCTCACGTGATACACGCGCTCCATCGGCGGATAGCAGATGCCGGCATCCGCACAGCCTTGAGACGTAACAGCAAGATCGAACGCCCCCTGCGGCTGTTTCACCGGAATGCGGATTGTCAGTTCATTGCGATAGGTTTCGACATTCTTGTTGAAGGTCTGATCGAACTTGACGTGACCAGCCGGCAATTGCGGTTCGCCGATTGTCGTCGTGCCGTTACGGGTCGCGAACGCGAAACGCTCGCGGTACATGTAGTAACCGTCCGCGATCTTGTAAGTGACGTCGACTTCGCCGGGTTTCTCGGTCGCGCTGAATTTGAAGGCGACGGCGGGATCGAGGAAGTCGTCCGCAGCGTGCGCAAGCGTGCCGAACTGAGCGACGATCAGGCAACCGAGCAGGAGGACGACGGCGCGCAACGCATGGCGCGCACGTCGATTGAGACCGTTAAACATGGAGAGGACGTTGAGTTTCAGCAGTGATCCACTGGCCGTACGCGACCGATGCCATAGCTTGCCACGAGAGGATTTCCGGCGTGTCGTAGGGATGGTGGGCCTGAATGTACTGCTCGAGCTCGAGCGCGCGTGCCGCGCTGGTCTTGAACAGCAACTGGATCTCCTGCGCCGTTTCGATCGCGCCCTGCCAGTGATAGCTGGACTGCACAGAGCCTAACTGCGTGACGCAGGCGCACAGCCGCGCGGCCAGTGCGCCCGCCGCGAGCTTCTGAGCAACGGCCGCATCCGGTACCGTCGTCAGAATCAAGGTCACATTCACGCTCACAAAGGCTCCGGCCAAGCACGATTCAGGTGCCGATATCGTATCACCTAGCCATGCGGTGCCGCAGACGGCTCTGCTGCAAGCCTGCGGCATTTGGCCGCCGCGATCGACATGCCGCAGTGAAATTCGCCGCCATAAACAAAAAAGCCAGGCTTGGCGCCTGGCTTTTTCTTCGATGCTAAAAAGCTTACTCAGCTTCTTGCACTTCAACTTCTTCGACTTCCGGACGGTCCAGCAATTCGACCAGTGCCATCGGTGCGTTGTCGCCGACGCGGAAACCGAACTTCAGGACGCGCAGGTAGCCGCCCGGACGCGTAGCGTAACGCGGGCCGAGAACTTCGAACAGCTTCGTGACCGAGTCACGATCACGCAGGCGGTTGAACGCCAGACGACGATTTGCCAGCGACGGCTTCTTGCCGAGCGTGATCAGCGGCTCGACGACTTTACGGAGTTCTTTCGCCTTCGGCAGCGTCGTCTTGATGACTTCGTGCTCGATCAACGAGTTGGACATGTTACGGAGCATTGCCAGACGGTGGCTGCTCGTGCGGTTCAGTTTCCGCAAACCATGACGGTGACGCATGTTAATTCCTTTGATTCAAAGTTTTGGTCCAGCTCTTCTATCGCGCTCGGTCTACCCTCGGTTTCCCAACGGTGATGAGTGCACGGGCCGGTAGTGAAAAAAGACAAGACGCGGATTTTAAAGGAAAATCCGCGTCTTTGCCAGTGCAGCGACGGGTTCTGCCCCGGGATGACTTCTCGACTTACTTGTCCAAACCTGCCGGCGGCCAGTTTTCGAGTTTCATGCCCAGCGTCAAACCACGCGACGCCAATACTTCCTTGATTTCGTTCAACGATTTGCGACCCAGATTCGGGGTCTTGAGCAACTCGTTTTCCGTGCGCTGGATCAGGTCGCCGATGTAGTAGATGTTCTCGGCCTTCAGGCAGTTCGCGGAACGAACCGTCAGTTCAAGATCATCAACCGGACGCAGCAGGATCGGATCGATCTGCGGCGCACGCGACGGCGCTTCCGCCGTTGCTTCGGTGCCTTCCAGTGCAGCGAACACCGACAGTTGATCAACCAGAATACGCGCCGATTGACGGATCGCTTCTTCCGGCGAGATCACACCGTTGGTCTCGATGTTCATCACGAGCTTGTCGAGGTCGGTACGCTGTTCGACGCGCGCGCTTTCAACGGCGTAGCTCACGCGGCGAACCGGCGAGAACGACGCGTCCAGCACGATACGGCCGATGATCTTGGCCGACTCTTCGCCGTAACGACGCACATTGCCCGGCACATAGCCACGGCCCTTTTCGACCTTGATCTGCACGTCGAGCTTGCCGCCCTTCGACAGATGCGCAATCACGTGATCCGGGTTGATCACTTCGCAATCGTGCGCGAGTTCGATGTCGCCAGCGGTGACAACGCCTTCGCCTTCCTTGCGCAGCGTAACCGTCACTTCGTCACGGTTATGCAGCTTGAACACCACGCCCTTCAGGTTCAACAACAGGTTGACCACATCCTCTTGCACACCGTCGAGCGTCGAATACTCATGCACGACGCCTGCGATCGTCACTTCGGTCGGCGCGTAGCCGATCATTGACGACAGCAGCACGCGCCGGAGCGCGTTACCCAAGGTGTGGCCGTAACCGCGTTCAAACGGTTCCATGACCACTTTCGCGTGGCTCTCACCAAGCGATTCAACTGCGATGATCTTGGGCTTCAACAAACTGGTTTGCATAGGTTTTCCTTTTCAATACCCTCGGCTCGTTACACCGATAAGGCTGACCGGTAACAACCTGAAAATAAACAGCCGAGACGCCCCCTTGCGCAACGCAATCGGGGTGCCCCGGCCGTTAATCCGATTACCGCGAATACAATTCGACGATCAGGCTTTCGTTGATATCGCCAGCGATGTCGCTGCGTTCCGGCTTGCTCTTGAACGTGCCTTCGAACTTCTTCGAATCGACAGCAACCCAGCTCGGCAGACCGCCTTGCTCAGCCAGCGACAGCGCTTCGAGAATACGCGCCTGCTTCTTCTTTTGTTCGCGCACTGCGACGACGTCGCCTGCCTTCACTTGCATCGACGGGATGTTCGACACCACGCCGTTCACCGTGATCGCCTTGTGGCTCACGAGCTGACGCGCTTCAGCACGCGTCGAGCCGAAGCCCATGCGATACACGACGTTGTCGAGACGCGATTCGAGCAATTGCAGCAGGTTTTCACCCGTGTTGCCCTTCAGGCGGTCGGCTTCAGCGAAGTAACGGCGGAATTGACGCTCGAGGACACCGTAGATGCGCTTCACTTTTTGCTTTTCGCGCAGCTGCGTGCCGTAGTCGGACGTACGTGCACCCGACGTGCGGCCGTGTTGGCCAGGCTTGCTGTCAAGCTTGCACTTGTCAGCGAGCGAACGACGGGCGCTCTTCAGGAAGAGGTCAGTGCCTTCACGGCGGGACAGCTTGGCCTTAGGGCCGATATAACGTGCCACGTTGATTCCTTCTATGATTGATCACACGAATGCATGCACTCGCGCTAGTCCGAACCCTTTGGGTCGAACGGTGGGCTTAGTCAATTCAATAGCGCAAGCAGCCTGTGGTCGCCGGCTTGAACCCCGGCGGCGACAGGCGCTAGCGAAAACAGCGTCTTAGATACGACGACGCTTCGGCGGACGGCAGCCGTTGTGCGGGACCGGCGTCACGTCGGAGATCGCGGTGATCTTGATGCCAAGACCATGCAACGCGCGCACCGCCGATTCGCGGCCAGGACCGGGGCCCTTGATACGCACTTCGAGGTTCTTCACGCCGTATTCCATCGCCACGCGGCCAGCCGATTCGGCTGCCACCTGGGCTGCAAACGGGGTCGATTTACGCGAACCCTTGAAGCCCTGACCACCCGACGTTGCCCAAGCAAGTGCATTGCCTTGACGATCGGTGATCGTGATGATGGTGTTGTTGAACGACGCGTGAACGTGAACCACGCCCTCGGCGACGTTCTTCTTGACCTTCTTGCGAACGCGTTGCGCCGCGGAGTTGTTCGAAGCCTTAGCCATTACGTTTTCCTGTAACTGTCAGTTCCGCTTACTTCTTCAGCGATTGCGCTGCACGACGCGGACCCTTGCGCGTACGGGCATTCGTACGCGTGCGTTGGCCACGCAGGGGCAAGCCCTTACGATGACGCACGCCACGGTAGCAGCCGAGATCCATCAGGCGCTTGATGTTCATCGTCGTTTCACGGCGAAGATCGCCTTCAACGATGAACTTGCCGACTTCTTCACGCAGCTTTTCGAGGTCTGCGTCGTTCAGGTCCTTGACCTTCTTCGAAAATGCCACACCAGCAGCGACGCAAATGTCGCGCGAGCGCGTGCGGCCGATACCGTAAATTGCCGTCAGGCCGATTTCGGTATGCTGGTGATTCGGGATGTTAACCCCTGCGATACGAGCCATTGTTTTTCCTCAAACAAAAAGCGCAGCAAAAAGCGCGGCGTTCAGCCTTGACGCTGTTTGTGGCGCGGATCAGAGCTGCAAATCACGCGCACAACGCCTTTGCGCTTGATGATCTTGCAATTGCGGCAAATGCGCTTAACCGATGCCATCACTTTCATGATATTACCCTTTTTTCAAATCACTTCGCCCGGAACACGATCCGCGCACGCGACAGATCGTAAGGCGTCAATTCAACCGTTACCTTGTCGCCCGGCAGGATTCGGATGTAGTGCATCCGCATCTTGCCGGATATGTGTCCCAATACGACATGGCCGTTTTCCAGCTTCACCCTGAAGGTAGCGTTAGGCAGGTTTTCGATGACTTCACCCTGCATCTGGATAACATCGTCTTTGGCCATAAGTCCTTTCAACGCATCGGGACGCCGCCGCCTTTGAAATTAGCTTTCTTCAGCAGCGATTCATACTGTTGCGACATAACGTACGACTGCACCTGCGCCATGAAATCCATTGTGACGACGACAATGATCAGCAGCGACGTTCCACCAAAATAAAACGGCACGTTCCAGCGCAGTACCAAAAATTCAGGTAGCAGACAAACAAACACGATGTAGATCGCACCAGCCAGCGTCAGACGCGTGAGGATACGGTCGATGTATCGCGCCGTTTGATCGCCCGGGCGGATGCCTGGGACGAAAGCGCCACTCTTTTTCAGGTTGTCGGCCGTTTCCCTGCTGTTGAACACCAGTGCGGTGTAGAAAAAGCAAAAGAAGACGATCGCCAACGCGTACAGCAACACGTACACGGGTTGACCGGGCTTAAGGGCTTCGGCCACGTTGTGCAACGTGTCTGCGAACCAGCTGGTACGCGACCCCGAACTAAACCAGTTCAGGATGGTTGCCGGGAAGAGAATGATCGACGATGCAAAGATCGGCGGAATCACGCCCGACATATTCAACTTCAGCGGCAGATGTGAAGACTGTCCGCCGTAAATCTTGTTACCGACCTGCCGCTTGGCGTAATTCACAAGAATCTTGCGCTGGCCGCGTTCGATGAACACCACCAGATACGTCACACCGGCAATCAGCGCGACCACGATAATCGCCGAGATGATGCTCATCGAGCCGGTTCGCACCAGTTCGAAAAGACCACCGATTGCGTTCGGGAAACCCGCTGCAATACCGCCGAAAATGATGATCGAGATACCGTTACCAAGCCCGCGTTCCGTGATCTGCTCACCCAGCCACATCAGGAACATCGTGCCGGTCACCAGCGTCACGACCGTCGTCAGCCGAAATACCATCCCCGGATCGATCACAAGGCCCGGCTGATTTTCCAGCGCGACGGCAATGCCGAACGCCTGGAACGTCGCCAGCAGGACCGTAAAGATACGCGTGTACTGCGTAATCTTCCGTTGACCCGCCTGCCCTTCCTTTTTCAGCGCTTCCAGTTGTGGCGAGACAATCGCCAGCAACTGCATGATGATCGACGCCGAAATGTACGGCATGATCCCCAGCGCAAAAATCGTGAACCGCGAAAGTGCACCACCCGAGAACATGTTGAACATGCCAAGGATGCCGCCCGACTGGCTTTGGAACAACTTTGCCAGCTGGTCCGGGTCAATACCCGGCACCGGAATGTGCGCGCCGATACGGTAGACGATCAACGCCAGCAGCAGGAACACTGCACGCCGACGCAGATCGCCAAACTTCGCCGCGCTGCGACCGGGTTTTGCGAGACTCGGACTGTTAGCCAAGTACCTTCTCCGATGCAAATGCTAGTGACGGCAAATAACTTGCGCGTTACTCGGCAAAAGAGCCGCCGGCTGCTTCGATAGCAGCGCGCGCACCCTTCGTCGCACCCAGACCCTTCACAACGATCTTGCGCTTAAGCTCGCCCGTCGCGATGATCTTGGCGCTCTTGATCAGCTCGCCGAGCAGGCCGGCTTGCTTCAGAGCCAACAGATCGATTTCGTCGACCGGCAGCTTTTCCAGATCAGAGAGACGCACTTCACCAACGAATTCCTTCGTCAGCGAGGTGAAGCCACGCTTCGGCAGGCGACGTTGCAGCGGCATTTGACCGCCTTCGAAGCCAACCTTGTGAAAGCCGCCCGAACGCGACTTCTGACCCTTGTGACCGCGGCCAGCCGTCTTGCCCAGACCGGAGCCGATGCCACGGCCGACGCGACGCTTAGCGTGCTTCGAGCCTTCAGCCGGCTTCAGGTTATTCAATTCCATTATCAACTCCTTGAGTCCTGGTCAGCCGCTTAGCTGATGACCTTAACGAGGTACGAAACCTTGTTGATCATGCCGCGCACAGCCGGCGTGTCCTGCAACTCGCTAACCGAGTTGAGTCGGCGCAGGCCCAAGCCACGCACCGTTGCACGGTGCGTTTCACGGGTGCCGATCAGGCTCTTGACGAGCTGGACCTTGACAGTTTTATCAGACATGGTGTCCACCTTAGCCCAGAATATCTTCGACGGACTTGCCGCGCTTCGCCGCGATATCACCCGGCGTCGACTGCTTACGCAGACCGTCGAGCGTTGCACGAACGAGGTTGTACGGGTTCGTCGAACCGTGGCTCTTGGCCACAACGTTCTGCACGCCCATCACGTCGAACACTGCGCGCATCGGGCCACCAGCGATCACACCGGTACCGTCCTTCGCCGGAGCGAGGAGGACCATCGATGCGCCGTGCTTACCGTGCACTTCGTGTTGCAGGGTACCGTTCTTAAGCGGCACCTTGAACATGTTGCGGCGAGCCTGCTCCATCGCCTTCTGAACAGCGACCGGCACTTCCTTCGCCTTGCCCTTGCCCATACCGACGCGGCCATCACCGTCGCCAACCACGGTCAGTGCGGCGAAACCGAGAATCCGGCCACCCTTCACAACCTTGGTCACGCGGTTGACCGAAATCATCTTTTCGCGCAGGCCGTCGTCGCGTTCGTCAGCCTGAACTTTCGCTTGCATCTTTGCCATGACGAATTCTTCCCTTAGAACTTGAGTCCGGCTTCGCGCGCCGCATCAGCCAGCGCTTTCACGCGGCCGTGATAACGGAAACCCGAACGGTCGAAGGCGACGGATTCGATGCCGGCAGCCTTAGCCTTTTCTGCAATGCGCTTACCGATCAGGGTCGCAGCAGCGACGTTGCCGCCCTTGCCTGTCTGATCAGCCAGTTGCGCACGCACTTCGGCTTCGAGCGTCGACGCGCTGGCGAGCACCTTGGTGCCGCACGGCGAGAACACTTGCGCATAGATGTGCGTGTTCGTGCGATGCACGGCGAGACGCGCGACCTGCAGCTCAGCGATCTTGATACGCGTCTGACGAGCGCGGCGCAGGCGAGATTGAGTCTTATCCATGATTGCGCACCCTTACTTCTTCTTCGTTTCTTTGAGGATCACAACCTCATTGGCGTAACGCACACCCTTGCCCTTGTAGGGCTCCGGCGGGCGATAGCCGCGCACTTCTGCAGCGACCTGGCCAACTTGTTGCTTATTGATCCCCTTGATCACGATTTCGGTTTGCGTCGGGGTTTCAGCCTTGACGCCTTCCGGCATCTGGTGCACCACGGGGTGCGAGAAACCCAGCGACAGGTTCAGCTTGTCGCCTTGCGCCTGTGCGCGGTAACCGACGCCAACCAGCGTCAGCTTGCGCTCGAAACCCTTCGTCACGCCGTTCACCATGTTCGCAACCAGTGCGCGCATCGTGCCCGACATCGCATTCGCTTCGCGGCTTTCGTCCACCGGCTCGAACTTCAGCGTGCCGTTGTCGTTCACCACCTTCACGAGGCTGTTTGCAGCCTGCGAAATCGTACCCAGCGGGCCCTTGACGGTAATGCGTTCGTCGCTCAGGGCCACTTCTGCGCCTTGCAGCGCGATCGGGCTTTTACCTACTCGAGACATGTTTCTCTCCTTTCGGCCTTAAGCGACGTAGCAGATGACTTCGCCGCCAACGCCCGTTGCACGCGCCTTGCGGTCCGTCATCACGCCCTTCGGCGTCGACACGATTGCCACGCCGAGGCCATTCATGACCACGGGAATGTCGTTACGGCCGCGGTACACACGCAGACCAGGCTTCGAAACGCGTTCAATGCGCTCGATCACCGGACGGCCAGCGTAGTACTTCAACACGATGTTCAATTCAGACTTCGCACCTTCGGACTTCACTGCGAAATCATCGATATAGCCTTCGTCCTTCAGGACCTGCGCAATCGCAACCTTGACTTTCGACGAGGGCATTGTCACCGAAACTTTCTCAACCATCTGCGCATTGCGGATGCGAGTCAGCATATCGGCGATAGGATCACTCATGCTCATTTACGTTTCTCCTATTACCAGCTCGCCTTGGTCAGGCCAGGGATCTCGCCGCGGAACGCGATTTCGCGAATCTTGTTACGCGCCAGCCCGAATTTACGGAACGTGCCACGCGGGCGACCGGTAATTGCGCAACGATTGCGCTTACGGGTCGGGTTAGAGTTGCGCGGCAGTTGTTGCAGTTCCAGACGTGCTGCGTAATGCTCTTCGTCCGACTTGCTCATATCGCCGATAATCGCTTTCAGCTCAGCACGCTTGGGAGCGTACTTAGCGGCCAGGCGAGCACGCTTCTTTTCACGTTCGATCAGTGCCAGTTTAGCCACGGTAACCTCAGTTTCTGAACGGGAACTTGAAGCCGGCGAGCAGAGCCTTTGCTTCGTCGTCGGTCTTCGCAGTTGTCGTGATGCTGATGTTCAGCCCACGCAGTGCGTCGATCTTGTCGTAGTCGATTTCGGGGAAAATGATCTGCTCTTTCACACCGATGTTGTAGTTGCCGCGGCCATCGAACGCACGACCCGACACGCCACGGAAGTCGCGCACACGGGGGAGCGCAACCGTCACGAAACGGTCCAGAAATTCGTACATTGCCTGACCACGCAACGTGACCATTGCACCGATCGGATAGCCCTGACGGATCTTGAAGCCAGCGATTGCCTTGCGTGCCTTCGTGATCACCGGCTTCTGGCCTGCGATCTTCGTCAGGTCGCCAACGGCGTTTTCGATGATCTTCTTGTCAGCAACCGCTTCGCCAAGGCCCATGTTCAGGGTGATCTTGGTGATGCGCGGCACTTCCATCACGGACTTGTAACCGAACTTCTCGATGAGGCCGGGTACAACCTTCTCTTTGTAAAACTCTTGCAAACGAGCCATTTTTTTACTCCGCAGCGTCAGGCGCTCAGTACGGCACCGGTCGTCTTAAGGAAACGGACTTTCTTGTCTCCCTCGACCTTGATGCCTACACGCGACGCCTTGCCATTCGCGTCGACCAATGCGACGTTCGAAATTTGCAGCGGCATCGTCTTGGCTTCCACGCCACCCGTCGTACCCTTCATCGGGTTCGGCTTGACGTGCTTCTTGACGAGGTTGATGCCCTCGACAATTACCTTGTCTTCGCCAACGGACAGCACGACGCCGCGCTTGCCTTTATCTTTGCCGGTGATGACGATAACTTCGTCACCTTTGCGAATCTTGTTCATCGCGACTCCTTACAGCACTTCAGGTGCCAACGAAACGATCTTCATGAATCGTTCGCTGCGCAACTCGCGCGTAACAGGCCCGAAAATACGGGTGCCAATAGGTTCGAGCTTGGCATTCAACAGCACTGCTGCATTGCCGTCGAACTTGATCAGCGAGCCGTCCTGACGGCGCACGCCCTTGGCGGTGCGAACCACCACGGCGTTGTAAATTTCGCCTTTCTTCACGCGCCCGCGCGGCGTTGCTTCTTTGACGGTCACCTTGATGATGTCGCCAATGCTGGCATAACGACGCTTCGAGCCGCCGAGAACCTTGATGCACATGACTTCACGCGCACCGGTGTTGTCGGCCACTTCAAGCCGAGTTTCGGTCTGGATCATGGTTTATCTATCCCAACTTAATCCGGTCACACCACCATGGCGTACCCGGTCAGTCTTGGTCCCGTCAGCCAATCGGCTGCTTGGGTATGAACAGCAGCGACGGCAAACGAAACCCGCCATCGCAATCCGGTGAATCCTTCGGAACAGGCTGGCGCCTGAACCGCTTCCCCCACCAACTTCGCCCGCGACGGGGCTCCCATAAAAGAGGGAAGACCGAGATTATAACAAATAATCTCGGTCTTGCAAGCGAAACTTACTGCGATTTCAACTACTTCTACAACTTTGCGGCGTCAGATGACGCGAGCAGCCTCGACCAGGCGAGCCACAACCCAAGCTTTCGTCTTCGAAATCGGACGCGTTTCCTGGATTTCAACGAGGTCACCCTCGTTGTACGTGTTCGCATCGTCGTGCGCGTGGTACTTCTTCGAACGCACAACGTACTTGCCGTAGATCGGGTGCTTCACGCGGTGCTCAACCAGCACGGTGACCGTCTTGTCCATCTTGTTGCTGACGACCTTGCCGACCAGCGTCCGCTTGAGCGAGGTTTTTACGCTATCGTTCATTTCTGGTTCGCCTTCTCAGTCAGGACGGTCCGCACACGTGCGATGTCGCGACGAACCTTCTTCAGCTGGCTCGTGTTCGTGAGCTGCTGGGTCGCGAGTTGCATGCGCAGGCCGAATTGCGCCTTCAACAGGTCCGACAGCTCCTTGTTGAGCGCGGCCTGATCTTTCTGGTGAAGTTCGGAAGCCTTCATCATTTGCTCCTTAGGCGCCGAGCTGACGCACGATAAACGTCGTCTTGAGCGGCAGCTTAGCTGCAGCCAGACGGAACGCTTCGCGTGCCAGCTCTTCGGTTACGCCGTCCATTTCGTACAGCATCTTGCCCGGTTGAATCTCTGCGACGTAGTACTCAGGGTTACCTTTACCGTTACCCATACGTACTTCAGCCGGCTTGTGCGAGATCGGCTTGTCCGGGAAGATGCGGATCCAGATGCGGCCACCACGCTTGATGTGACGCGTCATTGCACGACGTGCCGCTTCAATCTGGCGCGCGGTCAAGCGACCACGACCGATAGCCTTCAGACCGAACTCACCGAACGACACCGCGTTGCCGCGGGTAGCGATACCGGTGTTACGACCCTTCTGCTCTTTGCGATACTTTCTGCGTTTCGGTTGCAGCATCGTTATTCTCCAGTCTTCCCGCCGTCGCCGGCACCGCCAGCACGACGAGGAGCGCCACGGCGTGCACCTGCCGGGCCACCACCTTCACCATCGCGACGCGGACGGCGATCGCCACCCGGGCGTGCGTTACGGCGCGGACGCTTTTCTTCGGCGACTTCTTCAACCACCGGTGCGTCATTGCGGCCGAGCGTGTCGCCCTTGTAGACCCACACTTTCACGCCGATGATGCCGTACGTCGTCTTCGCTTCCGAAGTAGCGTAGTCGATATCAGCACGCAGCGTATGAAGGGGCACGCGACCTTCGCGATACCATTCCGTACGAGCGATTTCGATACCGTTCAGGCGGCCAGCGCTCATGATCTTGATGCCTTGAGCACCCAGACGCATTGCGTTTTGCATCGCACGCTTCATCGCGCGGCGGAACATAATCCGGCGCTCGAGTTGTTGCGTGATCGAGTCAGCGATCAGTTGCGCATCGGTTTCCGGCTTACGGATTTCTTCGATGTTGACGTGGACCGGAACGCCCATGCGGCGTTGCAGTTCCGACTTCAGCAGCTCGATATCCTCGCCCTTCTTACCGATGACGACACCCGGACGCGAGCTATAAATCGTGATGCGCGCGTTCTTCGCCGGACGCTCGATAACGACGCGGCCAACCGAAGCGTTTTTCAGCTTCTTCTTCAGGTATTCACGAACACCGATGTCTTCCTGCAACATCGCCGCGAAATTGTTGTTGTTCGCGTACCAACGCGACGCCCAATTGCGGCTGACGGCCAAACGGAAGCCAGTCGGATGAATTTTCTGTCCCATCGTATGACCCCTTAATTCCCGACCGTCACAGTGATGTGACAGGATTGCTTCTCGATGCGGTTACCGCGGCCTTTAGCGCGCGCGGTAAAACGCTTGAGCGACGCAGCCTTGTCGATGTAGATGCTCGTGATCTTGAGCTCATCGATATCGGCGCCTTCGTTGTGCTCCGCATTCGCGATCGCCGACAGCACGACCTTTTTCACGATTCCCGCAGCCTTCTTCGGCGAGAACGTCAGAACGTTCAGCGCCTTGTCGACCGGCAAACCGCGGATCTGGTCAGCCACAAGGCGCGTTTTCTGCGCCGAGATGCGGGCACCGCGATGAATTGCTTTCACTTCCATCATGAGCCCCTTATTTCTTAGCCTTCTTGTCGGCTGCGTGACCCTTGAACGTCCGGGTCAATGCAAACTCGCCAAGCTTGTGGCCGACCATGTTTTCCGAGATGTACACCGGAACGTGTTGACGGCCGTTGTGCACAGCAATCGTCAAACCGATGAAATCCGGCAGAATCGTCGAACGACGCGACCAGGTTTTGATCGGCTTCTTGTCACGTGCAGCGGCTGCCGACTCAACTTTCTTCAGCAAATGGGCGTCGCAGAACGGACCTTTTTTTACAGAACGTGCCATTGCCTACTCCTTAACGCTTGTGACGGCGCTGGACGATCATGCTCGTCGTGCGCTTGTTGCTGCGGGTGCGATAACCCTTAGCAGGCGTGCCCCACGGGCTCACCGGATCGCGACCTGCAGCCGTCTTGCCTTCACCACCACCGTGCGGGTGATCGACCGGGTTCATTGCAACGCCACGCACCGTCGGGCGGATACCGCGCCAGCGATTCGCGCCAGCCTTACCGATTTGACGGAGGCTGTGCTCTTCGTTGCCAACTTCACCAATCGTCGCGCGGCATTCAACGTGAACGCGGCGGATTTCACCAGAGCGCAGGCGGACCTGTGCGTAGATGCCTTCACGAGCCAGCAACATCGCCGACGTACCAGCCGAACGCGCCATTTGCGCGCCTTTGCCCGGCAGCATTTCGATGCAGTGGATCGTCGTACCGACCGGAATGTTGCGGATCGGCAGCGTGTTGCCTGCGCGGATCGGAGCTTCCGAACCCGACATCAGTTGCTGACCAACCGTCACACCCTTCGGAGCGATGATGTACTTGCGCTCGCCGTCTGCGTACAGAACCAGCGCGATGTTCGCGCTACGGTTCGGATCGTACTCAAGACGTTCGACCTTTGCCGGAATGCCGTCCTTGTTGCGACGGAAATCGACGACACGGTAATGATGCTTGTGACCACCACCCTTATGACGCGTGGTGATGTGACCGTTGTTGTTACGGCCGGCGGTCGTGGATTGCGAATCGAGCAGCGGTGCGAACGGCTTGCCCTTATGCAGATCCTTGTTGACCACCTTGACCATCGCACGGCGACCCGGCGAAGTCGGCTTAACTTTAACGATTGCCATGATTACTTGGCCTCCGCTTCAAAGTTGATTTCCTGGCCGGGCTTCAGGCAGACGTACGCCTTCTTCACGTCCTTGCGCTTGCCCATGAAGCGGCCAAAGCGCTTGGCTTTGCCCTTCGAGACCAGCACGTTGACGGAATTGACTTCCACCTTGAACAGCAGCTCGACTGCAGCTTTCACTTCCTGCTTCGTGGCATCGGGCGCGACTTCGAACACAACTTGCTCGTTCTTGTCGGCCACCAGCGTCGCCTTTTCGGAGATCACCGGCGCGAGCAGGACCTGCATCAAACGATGATCGTTCTTGCGAATCTCGCTCATGACAGCAACTCCTCGATCTGGGCGACCGCAGCCTTCGTGATCAGGATCTTCTTGAAGTAGATCAGCGACAGCGGGTCGGCGTAACGCGGCTCGACAACTGCCACATGGGCGAGGTTGCGCGACGCGAGGTACAGGTTTTCGTCAACCGTGTCGGTAATCACCAGCACGGAGTCGAGACCCATCGCCTTGAATTTTTCGGCCAGCAGCTTCGTCTTCGGCGCTTCGAGCGTCAGCTCGTCGACCACCGAGATGCGGCCTTCGCGGGCCAGCTGCGAGAAGATCGAGCAGAGACCTGCGCGATGCATCTTCTTGTTGACCTTGTGCGAAAAGTTTTCTTCCGGCGAATTCGGGAAGATCCGGCCACCGCCGCGCCACAACGGGCTCGACGACATACCGGCACGGGCGCGGCCCGTACCCTTTTGGCGCCACGGCTTCTTGGTCGTGTGCTTGACTTGCTCACGGTCCTTCTGCGCGCGGTTACCGCTACGGGCATTCGCTTGATACGCCACCACTACCTGGTGAATCAGGGCTTCGTTGTAATCGCGGCCGAACACTACGTCCGACGCGCTAACGCCTGCACCTTCCTGACCATTGGCATTCAGGAGCTTAAGTTCCATTATTTCGCTCCTTTCACGGCACGCGTCTTCACGGCCGGCGTAACGAATACCTTGCCACCCTTCGCACCCGGAACGGCGCCCTTGACCAGCAACAGCTTGCGGTCAGCGTCGATACGAGCGATTTCGAGGTTTTGCACGGTTACCGTATCGTCACCCATGTGACCGGTCATGCGCTTACCCGGGAAAACACGACCCGGATCCTGCGCCATACCGATCGAACCCGGCACGTTGTGCGAGCGCGAGTTACCGTGCGATGCACGGCCGGATGCGAAGTTGTAACGCTTGATGGTACCGGCGTAGCCCTTACCGATCGACACGCCTTGCACGTCGACCTTCTGGCCTACTTCGAACAGGTCGGGACCGACCACGGTGCCGTTCGACAACTCGGCAGCCTTGGCAGCATCGATCTGGAATTCTTTGAGGATTTCACCGGCTTGAACACCGGCTTTGGCGAGATGACCGGCCAACGGCTTCGTCACACGCGATGCACGGCGCGTACCGAATGCAACCTGCACGGCTGTGTAGCCGTCGGTTTCAACAGTCTTGATCTGCGTCACGCGGTTGTCGGACACGTCCAGCACGGTAACGGGAATCGAATCCCCTTCTGCCGTGAAGATACGGGTCATGCCAACCTTGCGACCTACGAGTCCAAGGCTCATCGTTTTCTCCATTCCCGACTGCGATTGGTCGGGGCTAATTTACAAAATGCCGGTGCCGTTTCGGGCATGCGCTTCGGAAGAAGCCATGCTGCAGCACACCGACTTTTTTGCGCAAATGCGCGAAAAGCCTTGCATTATAGCGAGGCTTTTCGTTTTCTGCAAGCAATCAATGACTTAGCGTTGCCTGGCACGCCAGGCAAGCGTTAGAAGCCTTATTGGAGCTTGATTTCCACGTCCACGCCAGCCGGCAGGTCCAGCTTCATCAGTGCGTCAACGGTCTTGTCCGTCGGATCGACGATGTCCATCAGACGTTGGTGCGTACGGATTTCGAGCTGATCGCGCGACGTCTTGTTGACGTGCGGCGAACGCAGGATGTCGAAACGTTGAATGCGGGTCGGCAGGGGCACCGGACCACGAACGATTGCGCCAGTCCGCTTTGCCGTGTCGACGATTTCCGCTGCCGATTGATCGATCAGGCGATAGTCGAAAGCCTTCAGGCGAATGCGGATTTTCTGGTTCTGCATGACAATTCCTTGGAAAGAGCGAGGCGGTATTGCGCCGCCAGATAGTAAAAGAACGTAGAGCCGGGCTTGGGATAGGAGTAAGCGCTGAAGCGCCAACTCCTATCGACACGCTATGCTGGCGCCCGGCTCCGGGCACCACTTACTGCAACGTCAATCCTCGATTTTACTCGAGAATCTTGGCAACCACACCTGCGCCGACCGTACGGCCACCTTCGCGGATTGCGAAGCGCAGACCTTCTTCCATCGCGATCGGGTTGATCAGCTTCACCGTGATCGACACGTTGTCGCCCGGCATGACCATTTCCTTGTCCTTCGGCAACTCGATCGAGCCCGTCACGTCCGTCGTACGGAAGTAGAACTGCGGACGATAGTTGTTGAAGAACGGCGTGTGGCGGCCGCCTTCGTCCTTGCTCAGCACATACACTTCAGCCGTGAAGTGCGTGTGCGGGTTGATCGAACCCGGCTTCGCCAGAACCTGGCCACGCTCCACGTCTTCACGCTTCGTGCCGCGCAG
>NZ_JBNPVT010000018.1:0-139254 GCF_050434205.1 Paraburkholderia sp. GAS348 | reverse complement strand
TGCTGCCGTTCGACTTGCATGTGTAAGGCATGCCGCCAGCGTTCAATCTGAGCCAGGATCAAACTCTTCAGTTCAAACCTGTTACTGTTTTTCGGTTCACGCAGTTTCCTGCTTACGAACCGGTCGCTCACTCAACGTACTGACGAATGATCATCCTGCCGGCGTGAATCCACCCCAGCAGGAAAACCTTCCTTTAATACTAGTGTGAGACTTGATACTTTCGCTTCCAGCAAACCCCGAAGGGTCCACTGCGCGTCGCGCATCAAGCGCCCACACTTATCGGCTGTTAATTTTTAAAGATCGAGTACGCATTCACTACCGAACCAGCACCGCGTTGCATCACATCACAACCACCCGGCACCGCTTCGTTCTGCGTCGCTGCATCAGCAGCAGAGAAGCGAGATTATGGAGATAGGTCGGCATGTCGTCAATCCCCTTTGTGCAATTATTTTCAAAAAGTTGAGAGGCACTGAAACAGCCTATGCTCGCGACACCCCAGAATGCTTAGGTATCCGAGTTAATTCGCGCCACTACCAGTGATTGCGACTTTTTGCAAGCGAGAGACGCGAAGGTTATCGAGCGATCTCGCACGACAGGACGCGGAGGAGATGGATGCCCCACACAGCGGCGAACGCTAATAAACCAATAACAGATCAAGGAAAGGCCAAAGAAGCCAAATCAGTGAAAACCACCACCCGAGGCAAACAAAAAAACCTCAAGCTCCCAGCAAGCCCCGCCGTAAACAAGTAATCCCGCAACATATTTAGCCGCCGACTATGGAAAACCCCGCAGAAGCCCAAGCAGAAGCCCTGACAAAAGCTCAAACCGTGGCCCCAAGCTCCGCCCCCTCATCAACGCCCCTAATGCCGGAAGCAGTCCCAATAGGCACCCCTCTCGACTGGCCGATCGCCGACTCCGACGGCACACTCCTCTTCGCCCGAGGCACCATCCTCGCGACCACGGACGAGCGCAAATTCCTGTTCGACAACTTCCACCCGCACCGCGGCGACTTGCTGGACGCGGCTACGCAACCGGAACCCCAAACCGGCCACCCCGCCGACACCACCGGCAACCTCACACTAAAAGAGATGCACCTGACAATAGGTGCATTAATAGGCATGCGCTCGCAGCTAGGCAGCGGTGCGCCAATGCATCCATGCCGCATCATTGGCTTCGCGCCCAACCAGGCGCTCTTCGTCACGCCACCACTGCAAGATGGCCGCATCCTCCCGCTAGTCCTCGGTGAAAACGTCGAGATCGTCGCCATAGCGAGCCACGCCGTGTTTCGTTTCGTCTGCACGGTCGAGGCAGTTTGCCGCGCCCCATTCGACTACGTGGTGCTATCGAAACCCGGCGTGATCCGCCGCCTGCGCGAACGCAAATCGATCCGCGTCCACGCGCACCTCGCGGTGCGCTTCGGCATCGGAGAAACCGGCGATTCATATCAAGGTCTGGGCCTCGCCAAAAGCATCAGCGCAGACGGCATGGCGCTGACCGCCTCGTGGACGCTGGGTGCAGTCGGCGAACGACTGCGCGTCGCCTTTCGGCTCAACTCGGCGGAACTGCAAACCGAGATCGAAACGACCGCCACCATCCGCAACGTGCAGAAAGGCAGTGCACCGGGCGAGCCGTCGACCCATGGCCTCGAACTCGATCAGCTCGATGCAGCGCAACAAATGGCGATGAAAGTCTTCGTATTCGACCGCCAGGACGATGTGCAGCATTGGTCCAACGGTTCGAATTAGGCGAATGAAAACGCGTGGCATGGCGCGCGTGCCACTCAGGCGATCAATTCTTCCGGTGTAAAAAGCGCCGCGTGCCATGCGTCGGCAAGCGTCTGGCAACGGCCCAGCCGTATCGCCCCCCGCTCGAAATTGACGAATACCACTTCGTCGGCGTTGAGCGGCCGCGCCGGCTGATCGCCGCTGCGGCCGTCGGTCAGGATCCACAGCCAGCGCTGCTGAGCGGGCTTGCGCCGGGCGCTGCGCTCCAGCACTTGCGCCGCCTGATGCACGCCGGACGCTAGGGGCGTGCCACCGCCTCCGCCCACCGGCCTGAGCCAGCGCTCGTTCCACCAGCGCGGCACGGCGGGACCGAAACGCAGATCGGCGCCAGCACCGCCAAAACACACCAGCGCCGCCTCGGCACGCGCAGCGCTGGCGCGGTCGAACAACGCAATCAGCAGACCCTTGGCGAGTGCGAGGCGCTGGCCGCCCAGCATGGAACCCGAACAATCGAGCAGGAAGCAATGCAGGACACCGCCCCGCGGCGCCTCGCGCACGAAGCGCAGATGCTCGGCGCGCAGCGTGTCCTGACGCATCGCGGTGAGCGTCGGCAGCCATGCAATGCGCTTGCCCGGCGCGCCTTGCAAACGGCTACGCGGACCTGCACCCGCACCTTGCCGCCATCGGAAACCGCTGCGCGTGTCAGCGGGGGCGCCCTTCCGATGGCTCAGCGTTTTTTTGCGTTGAGCGGAATGACGCCTTTGACCTGCGCGACGCCCGCGGGCTGCGGCGGCAAGTAACCCCAATCGCTATCGGCTGCAGCGGCGTCTGGCGCCCTATCTTGAGAAGCTTGCGAAGGCGCGGCATTCGCATCGTCAGCAGCCGGCCGCGGCGCTTCGCTCTCACGCGCGTCACCACCTGCACGCGTCTCGCGATCGTGGCGCCGATGTATCAGCACCGCCTCGGCGACCCGCCCGACATGCTCTGTCGTGACAGCAGCCGCCTGCTCAAAGGCAGCTAATGCCCGCGCCGCGCGCAGCATCACGAGATCGGCACGCAAGCCATCGACCGCCGCGTCGATGCACAGCGCGCTGACATGCGCATGCACGGCGTCGTCGAAGTCGAGATGCGGCAGCGCTTCACGCGCCGCGTGAATCCGCCGAACGTAGGTTTCCTGTTGCTGCGTATAGCCAGTTCGAAAACCCTGTGGATCGAGATCGAACGCCAGACGTGCCTTGACGATCTGCTGACGCACCTGCGGATCAAAACAGTTCTGCAATTCGACCATCAAACCGAAGCGATCGATCAGTTGCGGCCGCAATTCGCCTTCTTCCGGATTCATTGTGCCGATCAGCACGAAGCTCGCATCGTGACTATGCGAGACACCATCGCGTTCGACGGTGTTCACGCCGCTGGCAGCGGCATCGAGCAACGCATCGACGAGCGCGTCGGGCAGCAGATTCACTTCATCGACATACAGCACGCCGCGATGCGCTTTCGCGAGCAAGCCAGGCGAAAAGCGCACTGAGCCGTCGCGCAATACGGTTTCGACATCGAGCGTGCCGATCAGGCGGTCTTCACTCGCGCCGAGTGGCAAATTCACCAGCTGCCCTTCCGGCAACAACTCAGCGAGCGCGCGCGCCGCGGTCGATTTCGCCGTGCCGCGCGGCCCGCTCACCAGCACGCCGCCGAGACCCGGATCGATCGCAGCCAGCAATAACGCCTGCTGCAACGGCGTCTGCCCGATCAGCGCAGCAAAGGGAAAAGCGGGCCGTTGGGTTGCTGCGTTCATGTCTGTATTCCTTCGATCTGCTGCTCGCTCGCGAGCAGATGCTGTTCAACTTGCGCGCGATAGTCACCGGGCGCTTGCCACAGACCGCGCTGCATCGCTTCGAGCAGACGCTCGCAGATCGAATGCATGGCGTGCGGATTGTGCCGCTGCAAGAACTCGCGTGTATCGGCGTCGTTCAGATAGGCATCGGTGACGAGCGCATATTGATGATCGGCGACCACCCGCGCGGTCGCGTCGTAGCCGTAGAGGTAATCGACCGTCGCCGCGATTTCAGCAGCGCCCTTGTAGCCGTGGCGCTTCACGCCGTCGAGCCATTTCGGATTGACCACTCGCGAGCGGATCACACGCGCAATCTCTTCATGCAGCGTGCGAACGCGCGGCGCGGCCGGATTGCTATGGTCCGCGTGATAGATCTGCGGCTGATTGCCCGCCAGATGCCGCACCGCCGCGACCATGCCGCCCTGGAACTGATAGTAGTCGTTCGAATCGAGCAGGTCGTGCTCGCGGTTGTCCTGGTTCTGCAGCACCACGTCCATCGCGGCAAGACGCGTGCCGAACGCGTGGCGCGCTTCTTCGCCGACGCCTTTCTGCGTGTAGGCGTAACCGCCCCACGCCTGATAGGCGTTCGCGAGATCGGCGTCGGTTTGCCATTGCTGCGAGTCGATCATGTCCTGCAGACCCGCGCCATAAGCGCCGGGCCGCGCACTGAACACGCGCCAGCCGGCGCGCTCGCGCGCCTCCGTGGCGTCCATGCCATGCGCAACCAGCGCGTCGCGTTCGCGCAGCACGCGCGCGCGGATCGGGTTCAGGTCTTCGGGCTCGTCGAGTTCGGCCACGGCCTGCACGGCGGCGTCGAACAGATGCATCACGTTCGCGAAGGCATCGCGGAAAAAACCGGACACGCGCAATGTGACATCGATACGCGGCCGGTCAAACGCTTCGATCGGCATGATCTCGAAGTCGGTCACGCGATGACTGCCCGGCGCCCACTTCGGCCGCACGCCAAGTAAAGCGAGTGCCTGGGCAATATCGTCGCCGCCGGTGCGCATCGTCGCTGTGCCCCATACCGAGAGCCCGATCGCTCGCGGGTAGTCGCCCTTCTCCTGCAGATGCCGTTCGATCAACTGCTGCGCGGATTTCAAACCGAGCGACCACGCCGCCTGCGTCGGCACTGCGCGCGTATCGACCGAATAGAAGTTGCGGCCGGTAGGCAGCACATCGGGCCGTCCACGCGAAGGCGAGCCGCTCGGCCCCGGCGGCACGAAGCGCCCTTCAAGGCCGCGCTTCAGATGCAGCATTTCCTGCGGACCGCAAGCGTCGAGCCGCGGCAATACGTCGTTGCGCAGGCGTTCGATCACACGTTCGGCCTGGGGCAACGTCCCAGCCGCCGGCACCGCATCGGACGTCCCATCGCCACACACGCCACGCAACATCTCAGCCGCCAACAACTCCAGGCGCTCGCGCGTATCGCCGCTGTGCCGCCACGGCGCATCGCTCACACGTTGCATAACGTCGGGACGTGGACCGTCCCACGCCGCCGACCAATCCACCGACAACGGATCGAACAGATGATCCATCTGCAGATCGCGCGCCAATGCGTCGATCAAACCGGCCTTGCCGCCCTGACCATCGCCGACCGGAAAGCGTCCCAAAGCCAGCAACGTATCGCGCCGCTGCACCCCAGCGGGCGATTGCCCGAATGTATGCAAGCCATCGCGAATCTGCGCCTCCTTCAACTCGCACAGCCAGGCGTCGACGCGCGTCAACAGCACGTCCTCATCGTCCTGACCGGTTGGCGCCGCGAGACTCAGCTCTTCATGCAGCTTATGCTCGACGATGGTCGCGAGAATCGTGCGCCTCAACAGCTTCGAGCGGCGTGGATCGACCATCAGCGCTTCATAGTATTCGTCGACCTGGCGTTCGAGGTCCTGCAACGGCCCGTAAGTTTCGGCGCGCGTGAGCGGCGGCATCAGGTGATCGATGATGACGGCTTGCGCGCGGCGCTTCGCCTGACTGCCCTCGCCCGGATCGTTGACGATGAACGGATACAGATGCGGCATCGGCCCGAGAATCAGATCGGGCCAGCAGGCATCGCTCAATGCGACGCTTTTGCCCGGCAGCCATTCGAGATTGCCATGCTTGCCGACATGCACGACCGCATCAATGCCGAACTGATGACGCAGCCAGAAATAGAACGCCAGATACGCGTGCGGCGGCACGAGCTCAGCGTCGTGATAGCTCGCGTAATCGCCCTGTTCACGAGAACGCGACGGCTGAATCCCGACGAACACCTGCCCGCAGCGCCAGCCCGCGATCATGAAACGGCCGCGCCGCAACGTCGGATCCTGGTCGGGCGAACCCCAGCGCGCGTTCAGCGCATGGCGGGCTTCCGCCGGCAATGCGCTGAAGTACACAAGATAGTCGTCGAGTGCCAGGCTTTGCAACGCGGGCCGCAAGTCTCGCACCACAGGATCGTTGGTCACGCCTTCGGTCAGCTTCTTCAACAGCGCATCGCCGTCAGCGGGCAAATCGCCTAACCGATAACCTTCATCGCGCAGCATGGACAGAATACCGACCACCGAGGCCGGCGTATCGAGCCCCACGCCATTGCCGATCCGCCCTTCGCTCATCGGATAATTGGCGAGGATCAGCGCGAGTTTCTTGTCCGCGTTATCGAGCGTGCGCAAACGGCACCAGCGGCGGCTCAGTTCAGCCAGAAAACCGACGCGTTCGAGGTCCGGTTGATAGCGGACCACATCGACCTCGGTGTGCGGACAACGATAGGCAAGCCCCTTGAAACTGATCGCCCGCGTGATGATGCGGCCGTCCACCTCCGGCAGCGCGATATGCATGGCGATATCGCGCGAGTTGAGGCCCTGATTGTCCTTGAGCCAATCCTTGCGGTTGCCGCCGCTCAGGATTACCTGCATCACCGGCGCGTCGCCAGCGAGCGCAAGCGGCTCCGGGTCGTCGATCGCAGACGCGGCGAATGCTGTCGTATTCAGCACCAGCGCGACATCATGTTGCGCGCACAGCCGCTGAACGACGTCGCGGCTCATTGCATCTTTCAGCGAGGTAATTGCGATCGGCAGCGGATTCAGACCTTGTGCTTCGAGCGCATCGATAAGCGCATCGAACACGGCCGTGTTGGCCGCTTGCAGATGTGCCTTGTAGAAGAGAATCGCAGCGACCGGTGCGCCCTTACGCCAGCGTGCCTGCCAGTCGGCCACGGTCGGTGAATCGCGTTCGGGATGGTAGAGCGTTGCGGCGGGCAGCGCGCGCGGTGGCGCAGGCTCGCGACCCCAGCCAAGCGAGCGGTACGCGATGCAGCGCAGGAACGCCTCCGCATTCTGCGGGCCGCCTTCACGCAGATAACGCCATAGCTGATGACACAGATCGGCGTCGGCGGTGCTGCGCGCGAGCAGATTCGGGTCCTCCTGCAGATCGCCGGAGAACATCGCGAGCGTCTGCTGCTTGCGCTCAGCGAGCGCGACCACCTGTTCGATCCCGTACGGCCAGTACGCTTCGCCGCCAAGGTGATCGACCACGACGACACGCGCATGCTGCAGCACGTCTTCGACATAGAAATCCACCGAAGCCGGCTGCCGCAAATACGTGACGTTCGCGAGCCGCACGCTCGGAAAACCGTCGCCCAGGCGCGAAAACACGCTTGCGAGCAGCGACAGCGTGGTGTCGGCGGAGCTGAGCACCACGATATCGGCGGGCTGCTGGTCGATACGGATCACACCTTGCGTATCGTCGACAAAACCGCCCGGCGTGGTGCGCAGCAGATGCATGACCGGTTACGCCTGTTGCGGCTGGGCGCTCGCCACGGCGCCCAAGGCGGCGTCGAATGCCTGTTGCAGCGCGGCCTGGTCGAGGTCTTCGCCGATCAGCACGAAGCGGCTTTGCTGGCCTTCGCCTGCTTCACCCGCTTGCCAGCGCCGGTCGAAGTAACTATCGAAACGGCGGCCCACGCCCTGGATCACCAGACGCATCGCCGCGCCCGGCAATGCCGCGAACCCTTTCACGCGGTAAATCGTGTTCGTTTCGACGAGCCCTTGCAATGCTGCGATCACGGCCTCGCGCGACGAAACATTCGCGTGCACCACCACCGAATCGAATTCATCGTGGTGGTGATCGGCGTCGTCAGCCGAACCATGGTGATCGTGGCGCAAGTGGATCGTTTCTTCCGAGGCCGCTTCGAGACCCAGCAACGTATGCAGGTCGAGCTGGCCCATTTGCGCACGCACGATCTTCACTTGCGGCGGAATTTCTTCGCGAATGACGGCTTCGACAGAAGCTTGACGCGCTTCGTCGAGCAAATCGGTTTTGTTCAGAATCACCAGATCGGCTGCCGACAATTGGTCTTCGAACAATTCGTGCAGCGGCGATTCGTGGTCGAGATTCGGATCGGCCTTGCGTTGCGCATCCACGGCGACCGGGTTGTCGGCGAACTGGCCGCTCGCTGCAGCCGGGCCATCTACCACGGTGACGACCGCGTCGACAGTAAAGCTATTCTTGATCTGCGGCCAGTTGAACGCCTGCACCAGCGGCTTCGGCAATGCGAGACCGGAGGTTTCGATCAGCACGTGATCGATCTGCTCGCGGCGCTCCACCAGCTTTTCCATCACCGGGAAAAATTCTTCCTGCACGGTGCAGCACAGGCAGCCGTTCGCGAGTTCATACAGTTGCCCTTCGGTTTCGACGCCGTTTTCATCGCAACCGATGCCGCAACCCTTGAGGATTTCCCCGTCGATGCCGAGTTCGCCGAACTCGTTGACGATCACCGCGATGCGCTTGCCGCCCGCGTGCTGAAGAATGTGCCGCAGCAGCGTGGTCTTGCCGCTGCCGAGAAAGCCCGTGACGATGGTGACGGGGATCTTGCGCATTTGAGTTTGCATCGTGAGGTCTATCCGTAGGAGTTGCACGAGCACGCCGACGCGCCTTCGCGTTTTGTCTGCATAGGTCATGCGAGCGGGTTCATGCCCTGCAGGCAACCACAATAACAAAGCACGGGGACGAACAACGGCGTTGCCGAGGCAACCGAAAAACAGAAAACGGGAATGAAGTCCTGAACGCACCGCCGCATCCCCGCGGTGGTCGTTCTTCCTGGTCTGGCCGGTATCCGGGCTGGCGAAAGCGCCGCTTCCCCTTCCCGGACGAGTGGTTTCTCGCCCAGTGGTTATATGCCGACGCGGCCTTGCGCGTGGACATCGAAGCCGGCTCCGCGGCGCTGGAGAACGCACCGCTTTTCGCTTACCGTTGCGGGGGCAGCACAGGTTGACCCGATCCATTGCAGGCGGGCACCCTGTTTCCCGTTTAACTGCATGCGCACGAGCGCGCACACGAGCACCAAAGTGCGTGCGAGTTTAGGCCGAGAGCCCTGTGCCGTCAAGGAAACGCCGGCCGCGGCAGGGCTTTTGCGCAGTGCCGGCGCGGCCTGCCGTGTGCTATCGTATGCGCGCGTTTGGTGCCCGCATATGCGTTCGCATGTGCAGTTAAACGGGAAACAGGCCGCGCTCGCTGCGCTCAACCTGTGCTGTCCCCGCAACGGTAAGCGACCTGCGGTGCTCTCGCATCGCGCATGCGTTTTTGATGCCACTGTCTGACGAATCCGGACGGGAAGGCAAAACGCATGAGGCCGTCAGCCCGGATACCGGCCAGACGCGGAGGCAGTGAACGTCACGCTGCCGGCCGCCGGAATCCGCGAGGGACGGATGTGAAGGCGCTAAAGCACGACGTGGCGCAGCCGCTAGCGTTTTCCTGAGGGAAACGCAGCGAGCAGCGTTGTTCGTCGCGCGTAATCTGTAGCACCGCATGACCTCGATTTCCGCCGCCTCCGGCCGCATCAAGCCTCACCCGCTCCCGCTAGTCACGACATGGCGCGCGCCATGCATGCCGCGATGACCCGCGCCTGGCTGATCGGCGCCGGCCCCGGCGATGTCGAACTGATGACGCTCAAGGCGACTCGCGCCCTGGCGCAAGCCGATGTGGTGCTGGTCGACGATCTGGTGAACCCCGACGTGCTGCAGTTCGCACGCGCCGACGCGCTGGTCGTGTACGTCGGCAAACGTGGCGGGCATCCGTCGACGCCGCAGGCCGGCATCGTCGCGCAGATGCTCGAACACGTGCGGGCCGGACGCAGCGTCGCGCGTTTGAAAGGCGGCGATCCGTTCGTGTTCGGCCGTGGTGGCGAAGAACAGCAGGCGCTGCACGCAGCGGGCATCAGCGTGGAGGTGATCAACGGCATCACGGCCGGGATCGCGGCGCCCGCGGCAATTGGTATTCCGGTGACGCATCGGGATTACGCGCAAGGCGTGGTGTTCGTCACCGGGCACGGTGCCGGCAGCAGCGAGCCGGACTGGGGCGCGCTTGTCGCCACGCGGATGACGCTGGTGATTTACATGGGCATGCGGCGGCTGAACGATATCGCCGGCGCGTTACTCGCGGCCGGCATGAGCGCCGATACGCCGTGCGCGGCGATCGAATCGGCCACGCGCCCCGAGCAACGGCATGCGCTCTCGCAACTCGGCGAGTTCGCGGACGCGGTCGCGCGCGCCGGACTCGGCTCGCCGGCGATCGTGGTGATCGGCGGAGTGGCATCGCTGGCTTTGGCGCGGGATGCTGTGAGTTCTGGCGCGGTGCGTGAGGCGGGGGCGGTGGGTGCGCTGGGTGCGCTGGGTGCGCTGGGTGCGGTGGGAACGGTGGGAACGGTGGGAGCGGCGGAAATGGCAAATATGGCGAACTCAGCCAGAGCGGCAGACGCCGCGGACGCTTCGGATACCGCGGAAGATTCAAACGCCGCGGACGCGCAATGAAAACCCTCAGCATCGGCATCGGCTGTCGCTTGCACAGTTCGGCTGAGCAGATCGAAGCGGCCGTGCGTGCCGCACTCGGCTCGCATGCATTCGATGAAATCAGCGCGATTGCCTCGGTCGACACCAAAGCCCACGAAACCGGCCTGCTCGAATTCTGCGCCCGTCATGCGCTGCCGCTGAAGCTGTTCAGCCGCGCGCAGATTGCGGCGATCTCCGTGAGCGATCCATCGGCGGCCACGCGCGAGCATCTCGGCATAGACGGCGTCTGCGAGCCATGCGCCCTGCTCGCCGCGGCGGCCGAGTCTGATGCGGGCAGCGCACCTCGTGCGGCCTATGCATCGGCATTGGCATCGGTTGCCTCTGGTGCATCGGGTACCTCAGTTGCCTCAGTTGCCTCAGCTGCCGCAGTTGCCTCAACTGTCCCAGCCGCCTCAGTTGCATCGATCACGCCCGATCCCCCCAACGCACGGCTACTCGTGCGCAAAACCATCCACGGCGGCGTCACGGTTGCGATCGCCTCGATCACCGCCCAGCCCGCCCGCGAACAGACAAACAACACCCATCAGGAACAGGACCTTTCATGAAAACCGACCCCGAATCGCACCAACGCATGACCGAACGCCGGCGCGAAGGCCACGAGAAAAAGCAGGCCAACGCCACCGTCGAAAAAGGCCTGCTGATCGTCAATACAGGCACCGGCAAAGGCAAAACCACCGCCGCGTTCGGCATGGCCGTGCGCGTGCTTGGACACGGCATGCGCCTCGGCGTCGTGCAATTCATCAAAGGCGCGCTGCACACTTCGGAGCGCGACTTCCTCGGTGCGATCGCCAATTGCGACTTCGTCACGATGGGCGACGGCTACACCTGGAACACCCAGAATCGCGACGCCGACATCGCCACCGCGCGCAAAGGCTGGAACGAAGCGCGCCGCATGATCGAGAGCGGCGACTATCAGATGGTGATCCTCGACGAGCTGAACACAGTGCTGAAGTACGAATACCTGCCGCTCGACGAAGTACTGTCGGTACTGAACGCACGCGCCGAAATGCTGCATGTGGTGGTGACCGGCCGTCACGCGCCCGACGCGCTGATCGAAGCCGCCGACCTCGTCACCGAAATGCGCATCGTCAAGCACCCGTATCGCGAGCAAGGCGTGAAAGCGCAGCGCGGCGTGGAGTTCTGAGCAATGCCCACCCGCCCCGAGAGCACTTCCTGCGGAACGTCGCCCAAAGGGACTTCCCCCGGGGCGTCCGCCAAGAGCACCTCCCCCGGGGCGTGCCCCGCCCTGTTCATTAGCGCGCCCGCGTCGGGTCAAGGCAAGACCACGATTACGGCGGCTCTGGCACGCTACCATCGGCGGCTGGGGCGACGCGTGCGTGTATTCAAGACCGGCCCCGACTTTCTCGACCCGATGATTCTGGCGCGCGCCAGCGGCGCGCCGGTCCTGTCGCTCGATCTGTGGATGGTGGGCGAGCCGGCCTGCCGGAACCTGCTCGCGCAAGCGGCCGCTGAAGCGGATCTGATCCTGATCGAGGGCGTAATGGGTCTGTTCGACGGCATGCCGAGCAGCGCGGATCTGGCAACCACGTTCGGCGTGCCGGTGCTGGCGGTGATTTCAGCGAAAGCGATGGCGCAAACCTTCGGCGCGGTCGCCTTCGGCCTCGCGCACTTCAGGCCGCAAGTGCCGTTTTACGGCGTGCTCGCCAATCGCGTCGGCTCGCCAAGGCACGCGCAGATGCTCGAAGAGGCATTGTCGCCGGCGCTGCGCTGGTGTGGGCACGTCGCCGGCAACGACGAAATCGAGTTGCCCGATCGCCATCTCGGCCTGCATCAGGCCGCGGAGATCGACGATCTGGACACGCGCCTGGATCGCGCCGCCGATGCGCTCGCGCAAACCGCGCTGGCTGAATTGCCGCCGCCGGTCGAATTCGGCGCGCCTGTGCCAGAAGCGCTGCCGCGTCTGCTGGAAGGCAAGCGCATCGCGATTGCGCGCGATGCCGCGTTCTCGTTCATCTATCCGGCCAACGTCACGCTGTTAGACACGCTCGGCGCGCACGTCGACTATTTCTCACCGCTCGCCGATGAAGCCCTGCCGGAGCACGCCGACGCCCTGTACCTCCCAGGCGGCTATCCGGAGCTGCATGCGCCCTTGCTGGCAGGCAACACGCGCAGCGCCGCAACGATTCGCGCGCACGCGGCCGCGGGCAAGCCGATCGTCGCCGAATGCGGCGGCATGCTCTATCTGCTCGACCAGCTCACCGACACGCACGGCGCCAGCACGCCGATGCTCGGCCTGCTGCCCGGCCATGCGACAATGCAGACGCGCTTTACCGCGCTCGGCATGCAACAGATCGACAGTCTGCACGGTCCAATGACCGGCCACACTTTCCATTATTCGAAGCTGACGACGCCGCTCACGCCGCTGCGTTCAGCCACCCGGCCAAATAGCGATGCCCCCGGCGAGGCCGTGTTCCGCGCCGGGTCCATCGTGGCAACCTATATGCACGCTTATTGGCCCTCCAACCCGGCCTTCACGGCCGCCCTGTTCCATGGCGAAGCCTTTTAACGATTCCGAGCGTGCAGCCGTCTACCGCGCGATTTACGAACGGCGCGACATGCGCCACTTCGTGCGCGATCCGGTCGACCCTGCCGTGTTGCAACGCCTGCTCGACGCGGCGCATCATGCGCCGAGCGTCGGCTTCATGCAGCCGTGGCGCATCACGCGGATCACCGACCCGGCTTTGCGCATGGCGTTGCACGCGACCGTCGAAAGCGAACGCCTCGCCACCGCCGACGCACTCGGCAAGCGTCGCGAAGAGTTCATGAAGCTGAAAGTCGAAGGCATGCTGGAATGCGGCGAACTGCTGGTGATGGCGCTGATGGACGGCCGCGAGCGGCACATCTTTGGACGCCGCACCTTGCCGGAGATGGACCTGGCTTCCGTGGCGTGCGCGATCCAGAACATGTGGCTGGCGGCGCGCGCGGAAGGCCTCGGGATGGGCTGGGTGTCGCTATTCGACGTGGATACGGTCCGTACGCTGCTGCATATGCCCGAGGGCGCGCGGCCAGTGGCGATCCTGTGTCTCGGCCACGTCGATCGGTTCTATAGCGAGCCGATGCTGGAAACCGAGCGCTGGGCAAGCCGTATGCCGCTCGCCGATTGCGTGTTCGAAAACCGCTGGCCGGAAGAGAACAAAGCGCCGGAATAAGGCAGGCGCGGGCGTCTTACGGCTGCGGCTGCGGCTGAAGACGCTGAACAGGTCTAAGCGAAACCACCTCCGGCACACCGCCCGTCGTCTCGGTACGCAGTTTCACGCGCCAGTCGGGCAGCGCATCGAACGGAAATTTAGCCAGCGCGCTTTTCACGAGCACCGGCATGGCGTGCAAGGGATCGCGATCGCGATCGCTGCTGGCGGCACTCACTTTGTAAACTTCCTGTCCGCTCGACCGCTCGAAAAACCGCAGTGTCAACGCGTGCTGATAAGCGCGCCCGCCAAACAGCGAAAACGGCGCTTCGGGCGAGCGTTCGCACGCACCTGGCGCGCAATCCTTCGCGCCCACGCCGACCGTGGCCGGCCGCGTGTCGTACGCAATCGACAGTAAATAGTGCGCGGACTTGCCCGCTGTATCGACCGTATCGATGAAGCCGTCCTTCGCCAGCTCATCACGCAGCATGGCTTCGAATTGCGGGTGATCCGCGCTCGCATCCTGCGACGGCATACGCGCAATCGTATAGGTGCGCTCGCCCTGCAGCACGGCCGAAGGGTTCGCCGTGTGCACGTCGGCGTTCAAGCCCGCGCATCCGGTCAGACTCGCCGCGGCCAGCACGGCACAGATCGATATCGCTTTCACCAGCTTCTCGCTTCGATAACGTGAGGGTTCATGGATCATGAGCGCATCGTTACGGCGGAATCGGACTGCGCATCATCGAGTGCCGGCAGGGAAATCGTGAAAGCCGTTCCCTCGCCAGGCGCGCTGACCACGTCGACATCGCCGCCATGGCGCGTCACGACGATCTTGACGAACGCCATGCCCAATCCCGCGCCGCCCACCTCCGGCCGCTCCGTCTCGTGAAAGCGCCGGAAGCGCTCGAACAGACTCGTCTGCTGCTCCTTGGAAATACCGTAGCCTTCGTCGCGAATCGTACACGACACGCGTTTTGCCGCGCCTCGGGCGGCTGCCTGTGCGAGGCCGCCCGAGGCGCCGAGGCTCTTCAGACTGCACGTGATCCGCGTGTCCGGCGGACTGTACTTGACCGCATTGTTCAGAATGTTGACGAGTGCGCGCGTCATCAGCGAGCGGTCGGCGCAGATCCAGTGCCCCTCGTCGGCAGCGGTCTCGCCATCCGCATCGGTTTGCAGCGTGATGCGTTTGGCGTGGGCCTGCGGCCAGACTTCGTCGCTGGCGTCGATCATCAGCTCGGCCATGCTCACCGGTTCGAGCACATAGGTTTGCGATTCGGCGCGCGCGAGTTGCACGAAATCGTCGGCGAGCGTCAGCGCACGCTGCGCATAGCGCTCGATGCGCTCCAGCAGGCCGCGCGCGAGCACCGGCTCGCTGCGCGCCCGCTCGATCTCCACCAGCGCCAGAATCGAAGCCTGCGGCGAGCGCATATCGTGCGACAGCAGCTGCAATGCGTCTTCCCGTTGGCGCTCGGCCGCATGCAAGGCCGATACGTCGACGAGACCCGCAATCCAGCCCGTCGTCTCACCTTGCTGGTTCGTGCAATTCGCGTAGCGCAGCAGATGGTCGCGCGCATGGGCGTCGCGCACCTCGACGCCTTGCGCCATCAGCGCGGCGAACTCGCGGCGCGCGGGATCGAGCAGCGCCGGCCATTGGGCGTGAGCAAGCAGATTGTTGTCGGCGTCCGTCGCCGCGCCGCTGTCGATGGTCTTGACCAGCGTCAACCCGCCCAGCACGGCGCGCATCGACCGGCCTTCCGGCAGCGGCGCGCCAAGGCGCGCGAAATGCGCCTTGGCGGCATGGTTCGCGATCAGCACGATACCCTGCACGTCGCTCACCAGGATCGGCTCGGGCATGCTGTCGAGGCTGTCCCATACAAAGCGCTTCATGTCCTGCACGCGCTGCGCGGCCTGCGCCATCAGCGCCATATGCTGCTCCAGCACGTCGCCGCCGAACTCGCGGCGGCGCTGGGGCGTTTCCGGCAGAAGGTGAGGTTCGTCGGCGAGGCGCTGCAGCTCATTGCGCAGATAGGCCATCGTCATTTCGAGGCGCCGCCAGTTCCAGATCGGATACACCACGATCAAACCGAAGACCGCCGGCATCGGCGACATCCATAGCCGCGCGCCGTATAGCAGGACCGCGCTGCCGGCCGTGGCGAGCACACCCAACGCGACCGTCAGCAGCAACGAGCGGCGCGGCGACAGCACCAGAAAGCCCGCGAGCAGCGCAGCGAGCGGCCACAGCGACACCGCGAACAGCACCCACGGCTCGGCGGGCTCGAGCTCGCGTCCGGTCAGCAGCGTATCGAGTACGTTCGCGTGGATATAAACACCGGGCAGCGGCCCGAGCTCGCCCGACACCGGGGTCGCAAAGCGGTCGTACAGGCCGGACGCGGTCACGCCGATCAGCACGATGCGCCCGCGCAGCCTGTCCGCAGGGACATCGCCCGCGAGCACGCTGGCGAAACTCAGCTTCGCATAGTTCTGCGCATTCGGACCGAAGGGAATCAGGAAGCGGCCTTCGCCTTCGCCATTGTCATTGGATGGGGTCGCCGCCGCGCCGGACGACTGCCAGCGCGGCCGCTCGCTCAATCGCAGCGCGCCGCGCTCGACGGCCTGAGCGACCGGCACCATCAACTGCGGCCAGCGCGAACCCGGGTCGCCCTCGAACCGCGCGACGCTGCGCACAATGCCGTCGCGGTCGACTTCAAGATTGATATGCCCCAGCCCGGCCGCCGCCTGCGCGAGCGGCGCCACCGGTTCGACCGCGACACGCCGGCCGGCGCTGTCCGGCGTAGTCAGCAGCATCGGCAGATAGGTGGGACTCAGGGCGATCGCGCGGGCGAGCTGGGCGTCTTCCGGATTAGCTTCGGTAAAGAGCACGTCATAGATCACCGCAGCGGGCTTCGCCTTCGCAAGCTGTTCGAGCAGCCGCGCGTGGACGCTGCGCGGCCACGGCCAGCGGCCAAGCCGCGCGATGCTGGCGTTGTCGATTTCGAGCACCACGATGTCGCGCAGCAACGGTTGCGCGCGCAGGCTCAGAAAGCGGTCGTAGACCAGGTTGTCGACGCTGGCGGTCAGATGGCCGAGCGAGCTGAGCAGAATCACCGCAATGCCGAGGCAACCGATCCCCACCCATTCGAGCAGAAAGCGGCGGCCGGCGCGCCGTCCGAGGCGGGCGCGCGGGTCGAGGCTCAGGCGCGTGGGTGGGTTCGGCAAAGCGTGGCGTGGTTGAGAGCTAAGGAGCGGCTGGGCTGTTGGCTCGGTCCGGTGAATCTACCAGCGTCAGCGTGCAAGCGTAAACGAGCGGACCGCACTGCTCTTCTCATAGAAGCGGCCGTTTTCGAATTGCTCGGCGACGATCGTCCAGTAGTAAACGCCGCCCGGCAGGTCGCTTACCACGAGCTGGCCACCCGTCAGATCGGTCCGATCGACGAGCGGATGGCGCAGATCGGCGGTCGTGGCCAGCACGAAGCGAAAGCGCGTCTCGACCGTGGAGCGGCTGACGAACCAGCGGAACTCGTAGTCGCGGCTGCCGGCGCGCGGGCCCGCCGATGCTGCCAGACCCAGTTGACGCCGCTCGAAACCGTACACCTGAGGCAGGCCTTCGAGCCCGTTCACGTCGATCGCGGCAACGCGCACGAAATACGTGCCGTCCGCCAGATCGCCGAAGTCAGCATGCGGCGCACTCACGCGTAGATCGCGGATCAGGTCGAGCTGATCCGCATCGCGCGCAATCTGAACGCGATAAGCCACGGCGCGCTCGGCGGGTACGAGGTCGAAGGCGACCGTTTTGCCGTCCTGCACTTTGGCCGGCTCGGCGAGCGACGGCGCGGCCAGCAATTCCACCGGACCGCCAATCGCGCTGCCTGCCCGCGTGATGCTGCCAAAGCGCGCCTTCACGAGTTGCGCGGACGCCTGCAGCGACACGCCGGGCGGCGGCGCAGAGGCCTTGCCGCCGACTGCGGCCGGGTCGACGCCGACCGCGCCGTCCAGCACTTCCACCGCCGTGGTTCGGGCGTCGCCGTCGTAGGCGACCTTGAAGCGCGTACCGCGCACGCCCGCTACAACCGATGGCGAGCGGATCTGGAAGCGGTCGTCCTTTTTGGTGGCATGCGTGACCTGGCTGTCGACTTCGCCACGCCGCAGATCGAGCACACGATCGCCTGCGCCAGTCAGCACGGTGCGCCGCAGCTTGTCGATATCGAGCAAGCCAAACAAGGTACCCAACCGAGGCGGTGTGGCGCTTGGTGGGCTTGCGACCGGTATCGTTCGCGCAATGTCGAGCAGAATCTCGTCGTGTGCCGTCTCCTGCGCGCACGGGTGGCCCGCTCCTCTCCTCGTCGCGCGAGCAAGACTTCCTGCTGCTCGATGCGACCTTGTAGATCCTGAATGGCCTCGCGGGTCTCCTCGATCTGACGCTGCAGTGCCGACTCGTCCGCCACCAGCAGCGTGTCGAGCAGATCGAGATCGAGTTGCAGGCCATATTCGTAACTGGCTGGCACGTTGAGATGGCAACGCACCTAAATGATTCCAGAACTTCGAGTGGTGACGCGCCGGTCTCAAGGCTGTGAGGTAGGAGTCTCGTAGCTGACGTTTGCTCTTTCAGAGCGGAGTAACGCATGTCCATCGCAGACCCCGCGTGCTATGGCAGTGCCCCTTGCGTACAGCAACGATCTTTTCCACGGCACGACGCTTCGCTATAGGGTGCCGTCTGGAAAACGACATAAAGATGCGCGGACGAAATGCGAGTTCAGACGAACTGCTGTGGGTGTTGCGACTGAAGCAGATTGAGTTCATCGTGACAAAGGCCGTTCTCGAAGGTCAGAAAGAACGCCTCGTCTGACGTTGCGAGACGCCTGCGTCGCATTTGTGCCAGTGCGACCTATTTCTTGACCTGCCGGCCAACTACTGAACCGAGTGCCTCACGCAGATCAGTATTGGCTTGATGGGCGCGGTCCAGCATTTTGACTTCCACCGCCTGTAGATGCAGACGCATCAACTCGGCAGCCTCTTGCACGTCACCTTGTTCGATCGCGAACAGGATAGCCTTATGCTCCTCGAACGAGCATGGGCTGCGACCCAGAGACTCGTAGAGCGCGGAAATGAGTGTCGAGCGCGCTACCAATCCGTTCAGGCATTCACACAGTACGGTATTACCAGTCAGCGATGCGAGTTCAGTATGGAATTGGCCCGACAACCGGGTCCAGGCCGCAAAATCGCGCCCTTCGAACGCCTTCCGCTCGCTATCGATGGTCGTTCCGATCGTCTTCAACTGCCGAGGAGTGCCGTACTGTTGTCCGACCTTCTCGACAACCGCCTGCTCGACGATGCGCCGCATCTCGAAAATCTCGTGAACCTCCTGGAGGGAAGGGCTCGCCACATATGCGCCACGATTCGGCTCGAGGTCAACGAGCCGTTCGTTCTCCAATTGTGCGAGCGCCAGCCTGATCGGGCCTCTATTCACACCGAAAATTTCGCATAGCTGTGACTCGGTGAGTTTGGCACCCGGAGCGAGCCGATGCTCAAGGATTGCGTTGCGAATGTGTGCGGCAATCATTTCGGGCTTGATGCCGCCGCGCGCGGATTCTGTTTTCTCGGCCATAGGTTTCGTGATTTGTTGCGCGCCTCATCGTACCTGGAACAGAAAACCTGTCAACAGGATACGAGTCGACCTGTTTCGGTTGCGCGGCCGACGGGCGCTGTAGTTGGGGGCTATCGCGGTGTCGTTCTTTAGCATCAAAACGTCGCCAAACTCTCCAACACCGCCCAAATTCCCGTCGGCACATTTCGGGTGCGTTTTTGGCGGTCGCCCTGCGCGAGGCAGCCGAGCCAAGCTGATTTGTGCGATTCGTTGGTGCAAATTGTCAACAATTCAAGTTTAAATTTCATTCGATATGCACCAATGTGAGGCCGCCTTCTCCGCGCTATGTCGCTACTGCCCTTGTGTGAGCGGTGTCACGCGGATGATTTGCAGTTTCAAAGTGTTGACAATGTTTATGACTAGTCTAGGATTCGACGTACTTTCTCTGGCGGCATAAGCATCCAGCGAGGGTGCAACTTTCGACTCGTGGCGGTCCCCCTGTATTGCATCGCAAGCGGGGCTATGCCACGCGAAGGATAGTATCCGCGGAATCGTCCATGGACGCCTGGTTTGCTTCAGCGATCAGTGAATTAAATAAGCAGTACCAATTTAAAAGCGAAAGTCTTATTTGAACGATGTCCGGTGTGATGCGGACGCAGGACGAGAGTCTTCGCGCCGTTTCGAACCTTCCTTCCTGGAGGCCTTGATGGCTGACTTATCCTCTGCGGCCGATGCGGTTTCATTGCCACATGCAGATTCGTCTTTGTCGAAAACAAATTACAGCGATCGGCTGTACAACGAAGATCTGGCGCCTTTGGCTGATCAGAGTTGGGGGGCGTACAACATCTTCGCTTTCTGGATGTCCGACGTTCACAGCGTAGGTGGGTATGTCTTTGCTGGAAGTCTATTTGCACTAGGCCTCGCCAGTTGGCAGGTGCTGCTTTCTCTGATTGTTGGAATTGGCATTGTCAACGTGTTTTGCAATTTGATTGCCAAGTCGAGCCAGAAGCACGGCGTTCCTTACCCGGTGATTTGCCGCGCCACGTTCGGCGTTCTCGGAGCAAACGTCCCCGCTGTGATTCGAGGGCTCATTGCAGTGGCCTGGTATGGGATTCAGACCTTCCTCGCATCAAGCGCATTCGTAGTAGTCGTGTTGAAGTTTGCACCTGGTCTAATGCCCTACGCGGATGTACACCAATTCGGCTGGCTCGGGCTTTCATACCTAGGTTGGGCGGGATTCATGTTGCTATGGATCCTCCAGGCGATTGTCTTCTGGCACGGCATGGATACCATCAAAAAGTTTATCGACTTCGCCGGGCCGGCGGTGTATGTCGTGATGTTCCTGCTCGCGGCCTACATGGTGTCCAAGGCTGGCTTTCATAACATCAGCTTCACTCTGGGCACAGTTAAGTACAGCGGATGGAGCGCGCTGCCGGTTATGGTGACCGCGATTTCCCTGGTCGTATCCTACTTCTCCGGCCCGATGCTCAATTTCGGTGACTTTTCAAGATATTGCAAAAGCTTCGGAAGTGTGAAGCGCGGTAATTTCTGGGGTTTGCCGGTCAATTTTCTGGCCTTCTCACTGATTACGGTTCTCGTGACTTCGGCAACCTTGCCAGTCTTCGGTAAGCTCATTACGGACCCGGTTGAGACTGTCAGTCGAATCGACCAACCGTTTGCGGTCGTGCTTGGCGCGCTTACCTTCATGGTCTCAACGATCGGTATCAACATCGTTGCCAACTTTGTTTCACCAGCTTTTGATTTCTCGAACGTCGCGCCGCGACGCATCAGTTGGCGGGCAGGTGGGATGATCGCCGCAGTCGGCTCCATATTCATCACGCCGTGGAACCTGTTCAATAACCCGGCCGTCATTCACTACACGCTCGACGTACTGGGTGGTTTCATCGGCCCCTTGTACGGCGTACTGCTGGTCGACTACTTCCTGGTGAAGCGCCAGAGCGTATCGACGATCGACCTCTACTCGATGTCAGAGACCGGCCGGTACTGGTACAGCAATGGGGTCAACTGGCGTGCTGTCGGAGCGCTCCTTCCGGCTGCTGCAATCGCCGTCTCGTGCGTTCTGTTTCCGTCGCTCAGCGGGTTTGCCAATTTCTCCTGGTTTATCGGCGTCGTAGTTGGCGCGGTCTGCTACCTGGCGATTGCCCGCAAATAGGTGAAGGAATCGCGCGGCCAGAGGCGTTGCATCTGCGCCTGTCGCTGGCTGCGCACGAGATTCGCGAAGCTCAAGGTTGCAGCGCCGCTAAAGGCTCGGGGATACCTGACTGTCGAACACGTCCGCGCGGCGTCGGTTCCCGCTGATTACTTCCTCCTGCCGCTTCGAAAACCAGAGCCTGATGCTTACCTTTTCTCTCCACTTGTAGAACGGGAAATATGAAAACCACTCTCCGATGTCTTTTTGCCTCTGTCGTTTGGGGATCTCTCGCAAATAGCGCTGTAGCACAAAGTGTGACGGCATACGGCCTGTTCGATACGGGTATCGCCTTCGCAAACCATGTGGGCGACGGCAGTCAATCAGTAGTCAAAGCGCAGGACAGCATTCTAGGTGTATCGGTGTTCGGGCTCAAAGGAGAAGAGGACTTGGGAGCCGGTATGAAGACGATTTTCAACCTCGAAATGGGTTTCAACCCGTCTACTGGGCGCATGGATAATCCGAAGGCGGGAGAATTTGATCGAAACGCGTATGTTGGAATCGATAGCCGGGCTGGGACGCTTACATTCGGTCACCAATGGAACCTGAACGACGACTGGCTGGTCGGTACGGTGTTCGGCGCGGGTTACAATTCAGGCGCCCCGTTCAAATTTCACGAGTTCGATGCGATAAGTGAGTACTACAACAACGCGGTCAAATACGTTTCCCCGGTAGTCGGTGGCCTGCAGGTTGCTGGCTTCTACTCTTTCGGAGGTTTCGCTGGAGATTTCACACGTGGATCCGTATTCGACGTCGGGGCACGCTACAACAGCGGTCCGCTCTATTTTGCGGGTACATTCGACCAGGAGAGTTCGGCAGGCGATGATGGCGCAAAATATAAACTTGTGACCCTTGGCGGTCGCTACGATTTTGGACCGGTTCGAGCGCGTCTTGGTTACTCCCATGCGGATGTTACGGGCGCAGGAACGTTCCAATCGATCACCAGCCAGCCCGCGCAAAACGCAAATCTCTGGGAAGCCGGGATAGATTTTGTCGCTGTGCCTTCGTTCACCATTTCGACCGATTACATCTACAAGCAAAACACCAGCGCGCATAACCACACGTCGGAATATCGACTGCTTGCGTCGTACTTCGTTTCGAAACGCACGACACTTCTTGCGAATCTTGCGTATCTGAAGAACTCTGGCGGTGCCACAGAGGCAATGTACAACGTGGATGAACCCGCGCCTGGAACGTACGGCGGTCTACCGAACTCCAACCAGACTGCATTGACGGTTGGTATTCGCCATTCCTTCTGAGCGCGAGTATTACTCCAAACACCACGTCCTCGTAGACGCGATTCTGACCGCCGCGAACCGCAACGATGTCACGCAACTGCTGCCTCTGGTCGACGTCTATCCCACCGATTCGCGGCACTCGCGGCCGACCGCTTCGCAAGCCCAAGGTCATTTACGCCGACCGCGGCTACAATTCCGACTCGCATCGCCGCCGGCTTCGCGAGCGCGGCGTCAGACCGGTCATCGCAAAGCGCCGCACCGAACACGGCTGCGGCCTCGGCAAATTCCGTTGGGTCAGTCGAACGGACTCATTCGTGACTCCATGGCTTCCGTCGTCTTCGCATTCGCTTCGAACGCCGATCTGACATTCACGAAGCATTCCTCAAACTAGCCTGCTCACTCGTCTGCTGGAACATCTTCAGCCGAACTGCACAGCCTATTCACCGACTGTCGCTCGAGCTCGCATGCATTCGATGGTCAACGCGAGCAGATTCCGGTTTTCGCCAAGACACGCTTCGGCAAGCGCTTCAAGAACGCCGCCTCGTTTCTCGAGTTCCGCCAGTTCGATACGCACGCGCGCCGCCAGGTCACTGGTGAGCGATTCCATCATGTACGATCCAGCCCACGGATCAGCGGTGTCGCGCAGCCCCGTCTCATACTGCAAAATCAGCTGGGCGCTACGTGCAAGCCTCGCAGCGGCGGCTGACGGCAGCGCAAGCGCCTCGTCGTATGCGTTCGTATGAAGCGATTGCGTGCCTCCGAAAACCGCCGCCATCGCCTGCGCGGTCACAAGCACGATTTTGTTTTCGGGTTCTTGGGCGGTCAGCGACCAGCCCGAGGTCTGGCAATGCATTCGCAGCGCCCGCGCTTTGACCGATTCGGCGCCGCACGCAGCCACAATCTCTGCCCACAACAACCGGGCCGCTCGCAATTTCGCGATCTCGGTATAGAAATCGCTGCCGACGCCGAAAAAGAAGCTCATTCGCGAGCATGCTTCATCCGGATGCATGCCGTGGACTTTCAGCGCATCGACATACGCGCGCGCGTTTGCCAATGTCAGCGCAAGTTCGAGTATTGCGTCGGCCCCCGCCTCCTGAAAATGATAGCCGGATACCGACAATGCATTGAATCGTGGCGCGTGCCGCGCAAGCCAGGACGCGACATCTGCGACGATGCGCATCGAGGGCTCCGGCGCGAAGATCCAGGTATTGCGGACCACGTATTCCTTCAGAATGTCGTTCTGGATCGTTCCGGATAATCTTCGAGACGGTACCCCCTGCTTTTGCGCTCTCCGCCACTTTTATCTGGACCTGCTGATTCTCAACAGGCCTCAGGAGGAATCGATCTGCGGCCCATCGCCCGGAGGTGGAAACACATGCCAGGACCCGTCATCGTGCCGAAAAAAATATAGCGTTCGCACGCCGTCCGGCTGGGGGGGCGCGAGGCGTACGCGGACATAACGTCTGCGGCCCAAACGAGTGCGACTGAATTCGATTACGCGGACCGGAACCGTTGGACCTGGGGCGAACCATTTCTCGACCTGGAAACGTAGGGACTGCGCATTCACGCCTTTCATACCCGTCTCCGTCACCACAGTCATTGTTCGGCGAAGCCGGCTAAGGGACCGACAATTATCCTGACAGCCGATGCGATAGCGGCGCGTGTTACCGGGCTCCAGTGCGCGTCGCCACGAACTTCGCTCCTGGCTGAATGCGTCGAGAGTCCCCCGCGCGGCGTGCGATTCAAACCTGGATGGCGGCGATGCGGTCAAGCAATCGCTGCAGTCGTTCCTGTTGGGCTTGCGTAAGCCCGGGCGTCGCATATACCTGAAGAGATCGACCGTACCAGTAGGCTTTAGGGAATAACGTATCTGCCCATTCCGAGCTTAGGGCTCGCTCGAGATGGACAATTGCGCCGTCGATGGTTTTTGCGTGTACGGATTCATACTCTCTACATTTCCATTAAACTGCTTCATTGCGTACCCTCCCGGTCGAGTCCGCTTGGTCGGGGCGGCGGACGTCGCGTTGATATTGCTCCTGGCAATCTCCGCCACTTGTTTCGTAGCTTTCTTTTACAGAGTTATTAGTCATACTGATCGCCTTGGTGAACGCCTTCCATGTTGCCACGGCGGTTTCGCTTCCAGCCGGTGCGTTCCTCTCAAACTTGTCGGCGAACTCTTGCGGCTCACGATAGTAGTGCTGGAGCTGTGCTTTACCCGCCGCCGCGAATTAACCTCGTGTTCTGGAAACGATTGAGTAAACGTGGCGCCAGTACGATTGCAATATTAGACGACGGGTGGCTATGTCTTTCGGAAAAGTGTCATAAGAATCAGACAATCGTGGGTAGCTGGGGTAACCCGACCGTGCGCGTCCTGCACCCCGCAGGCCAGCGCGATCAGTTGCAGCCGCACTTCCTGCGTGATGCGAGCCGCCCGACCGCTACGCTCGCCCTCCCGGATACCTCGTGCACCTTACCGCGCAACACGCTGGCGCCACAAGCCGACCGTTTGCACGGACACGCCCAGTTCCTGCGCGATCGCTGCGCCTGAGTAGCCCTCATGGGCCATTAACGCGATGCGCGCCCGCGTCACATCACGCTGTGCCGCCGTCGTGCGCCTGATCAGTGCCTGCAGCTCCTCTCTGTCCTCCCTGGCCAGCTTCACTAACGTGGCCTACGACCTCGCAATATAAGCAGTACTTTGCATATCGATCTCGCTCGCACTTCGATCCTTACCGCGACAAAGCCTCCACGCTTCCTCCCCACGCCCGTTCACCCTCACGCAGTTGCGCTGCGCTCGCCGTGATCAATTTACGGTGGGACTTGCACCCACAAGAGTGCGCACATGCTGGGCGCACAAAAAAAGAGCCTGCTCGCGCTGGGCGGCAGGCTCAAAACTCCGAGAGGATCCGAGGGCTTATCTGACCTCCCCTCGGAGGGCCAAGTGGGATCATAGATCGACAGCCACGTATCGCGGACGAGATTGGCCGACTGAGCCACCGTGTTGACCGAATGCGACAACAGAATGCGGTTCTCCAATCTGCTCGGCGACCTGTGAGCTTGGCATCGGCAACGGCATCCCTGCGATCCCCGATCAGCGCAAGCAAGTCATTTCGTACGTTTCGTGAACGCAAGCGGAAGTCCGACGGTCTACAGGTTGGATAACGGGAGCTGTGTAAATCGAGAGGTTTACGCACGGTTCGGCGAGAGACTCCGGGTGAAATTCCTTGGGTCTACTCATCCGTACATCCGCGTCAAGGGCGAATGGCGGTATCTTTATCGGGCCGTCGACAAGGACGGCAACACCATTGACTTTCTGCTACGCGCCCATCGGGACAAGACTGCCGCCCGACGTCCATCCGCCGCCGGCACACCCACCAGCCCGGCCCCGTTCCCGCGCATCGCCGCGCCGGCTGAACTAACTATGCCGGTCGCGGCTTAGTCGCTGAACAGTCACCATGACTTGTGTGGCGGGGGTAGCTTGGGATCGCATGGGCATTGGGGTAGAGAGCCCCACGGCTTAGCCTTGTCGTTGGGGGGAGCCATATACCAGCCCAGCGATTTGTCCGGGTTCTGGCAGCTCACTGCCTCGCAGCTTGTTTCGGCGACGCCAGCAGTGTCGCGGCATCGGCGACCCACCAATTCACATTGCACGCAGCCCCACTGTTGGTCAGGACCACGAAAAGTTTGTACCATTAAGGGCGCCGCTGCCACCGGTGCCGACTTTGAAAATCCAGACCGCGTTGGGTTGCCCTGTCCGTCGAGCGTCAACGTGGCGCTGCTGAGCGTCACCGCCCCCGTACCACCAGGCGCCGCACTCAGGACTGCGAAGCTTGATGCCGTACCCAGTACTGGTACGGTTTGAGCCCGTGCCCACGGAGCTGTGGAAAGTGACGCGCCCAGCGCAATCAGGCACGCGAAGAGATGTTTTTGACAGTAATTTCTAGCAGGTCTCTCAAAAAAATTCATAAATAAACAGGAAAATCACATACGGATATGCGCTGAGTAGCCACAGTCAATAACACATGCACAACTCGGCATCGCAGGCTAACGATGCATGAAACATTGTTTACTTTCAACGACTTGATAATGGTTCGAGCCCTCAGTGACGCACAGCTATCCCATGCACTGCTATGGCGCCTCTCCTGCCGTTCAATGTCCCAGCCAGTTGAAGGCTGGGGACATTGCCGAGGAGGTCATGCGATGTAAGGGCGCCTGGGTGATAAATCCAAAAAAACAATCGGACCTGTCTGGAAGGTTTATTGCGTTTAAAACGCGCTAGCTGCGATTCGCAAAAAAGCGTTGCGTCTTTGCGTGATTGCCAGCTTTACCTGCAATCTGTCAATCAATCGCGAAATAACTATAGAATCTTTAAGTCAAATATTTCGGACATTTTTTTGGCGATTTTTGAATATGCATGAAAATTCATGATCTGGGCGTTGGGTATTCGCCAACAGCATTGTCAAAATCCGCCAATGCAAAACCGGATACTGATCCTGGCCGGGACCGTCAATCCAGATATGGTCCGAAAACGACAGAAACAAAAAACCCGCGTACGCTGGTGATATCTTTCCCATTTAGTCGTGCAATCTTCCGGGGAACGCGACATGACATCTCAACGTCTGCCTGAGTACCGGGCTGCGCGTCGCGCCGGCGATATCAATGCGACCATTGCCACCGGCACAGCTACGTCAGTTTTTGAGGAAGTCGCCCGCGTTGCCGCGGCGATTTGCGAGGTGCCGATCGCGGCGGTGGCCTTGCCGGGCGTAGACTTGAACTGGCTCCATTCAGATGTCGGACTATCCGCAGAAGCGTGGATGGCCGCTGAAGCAGCATTCTGCCGGCTCGTTCCGGGCAACGATCAAGGAATCGAGGTGGTCGATACGGCTGACGATCCACGCGTTGCCCAGAATCTGCTCGTCTTCGATCGACTTGAGATCCGGTTCTATGCGAACGCGCCGATCATTCTCCCGATGGGGCACTGTATCGGTGTGGTGTCAGTAGCAGCATGCGCGCCCAGACACCTGACTCATATACAACGAGCCGCACTGGACGGCCTGGCTCACATTGTCAGCTCCTGTCTCCTCAATCTGTCTACGGGCGCCCTCGCCGGCAACTTGTCCGGAAATGACTCCGATGTGAACACGCTCCCTGAACAGGAAGCAGACCTTATCGTGCTCGCCAGTTCCGGTGGAGAGATTGGTTACATGGGCGACGCCTCCGCCCGCTACGGAGACGGCTCCTCGTTGAGGCTTGTAGGCACCAACCTGCTTGACACCGTTGCCGATGAAGACCGCGCATCGGCGGCTGTGGCTCTGCGCGACGCGATGACGCGTCGATCAGGCGCGACGCTTGTCGCCCGTATGGCCTCAATGGATAACGCCGAGCGATGGGTGCACTGGAACTACCGGCCGATGTCAGACATGGCTGGACGGACCGTCGCGATCTATGCCGTGGGACGCGATGTTAGTGAACGCAGGCGCGCCGAACAGGCGTTGACCGAGAGCGAGCGGAGATATCGCGAACTCTACGAACGCACGCCGGCAATGCTTCACTCGATCGATATGCAGGGGAAGCTCATGAGTGTGAGCGACCTGTGGCTTCACACGCTTGGGTATAGCCGGGCTGAGGTACTGGGGCGCTCCTCATCCGAGTTCCTGACACCGGCATCGCGCGAGTATGCACGTCAGGTGGTGCTTCCCGAGTTCTTCCGTGTTGGCCATTGCCGCGACGTCGAATACCAGATGGAGCGGAAGGACGGGGAAGTGATCGACGTATTGTTGTCCGCCGTTCTCGAGAGGCAGAGCGATGGCACGCCATGGGGATCCATGGCCGTTATCGAGGATATCACTGACCGCAAGAAGATCGAGGCGACCCTGCTCGAGAGCGAGGGCCGATATCGCGCGCTGTTTGAGCACATGCAGGTGGGATTCGTATTGCTGGATATTGTCAGCGACGCAAACGCGAAAGTCGTCGACTTACGGTTCATCGCGGCAAATCCGGCAATTGCGAGGACGAGCCGTATTCCGTCCGAACTCATGATCGGCAAGAACGTCTCGGAGGTGTTTGCAGGTCCGGCTGATCAGGGATGGGACTGGCTCGGCACGCTGACTTCGGTTGTACTAACCGGCGAGCCAGTTGCGCGACAGGATCTACCTGCAGCGGGCGGCGGCTGGTTTGACATGGTTGCATATCGTCCCGGACCCAATCAGTGTGCTGTTCTGGTCCTCGAGACGACTGAACGCAAACAGATGCAGGCGACCCTGGCTGAACAGCATGAATTCCTCCGGATCACGCTGCATTCAATCGGCGACGGCGTCGTCACGACCGATCCGGACGGTCGCGTCACCTACCTGAATCCGGTCGCGGAGCGGCTAACTGGCTGGCTCGTTGCCGAGGCGCGCGGCCTGGACCTTGAGGACGTATTTGATGCCCGCAACGAATCGACTCGCGTACGCGCTCCAAGTCCCGCTATGCAGTGTCTGAGCGAGAACCGCGTCGTGAGCAGCACCGACAATTCGGTCCTCATATCACGGGGGGGTACAGAACATGCGATCATGGATTCCGCTGCCCCGATCGTCAGTACGATTGGAGAAGTCCTGGGTGCCGTACTGGTGTTTCACGACGTGACGGAAGAACGTCGGCTCGCCAAAGAAATGAGCTACCGTGCCACGCATGACGCCCTGACCGGGTTGCTCAATCGCGCAGAATTCGAAACGCAACTTAACCGCGTGCTATCCCACGCACGCGAGGCCGGCAGTAGACATGCCATGCTGTACGTCGACCTGGATCAATTCAAGGTCGTGAACGATACCTTCGGTCATATCGCCGGCGACCAGTTGCTGCAGCAGGTGACGAACCAACTGGGACAGTGTATCCGGAATACCGACACCCTGGCCCGGCTGGGAGGCGACGAGTTTGGCGTCATACTGGAGCAGTGCGATACGGAGCGGGCCCATTGGGTCGCTTCCCGGATCTGCGAGCACCTCGACGAATTCCGGTTTGCCTATAACGAACGGCGCTTCCATATTGGCGCAAGCATTGGTCTGGTGCCCATTGACGATCGCTGGCCGACGACTGCGGCTGTGCTCCAGGCTGCCGATAATGCATGCTACGCCGCCAAGGACGCCGGACGTAACCGGGTGCACGCGTGGTTCGACGCAGATAAGGCCGTACTTGCACGGCACGGCGAGATGCAGTGGGTCACGCGTCTGGAGCAAGTCCTCGATGAAGACCGTTTCGAGCTTTATGCCCAGCGCATACAGGCGCTTGGTCGCGAGGAGAGCCACGTTCGGTGCGAACTCCTGTTGCGTCTGCGCGAGCCGGATGGGAGTCTGGTCCTGCCCGATGCTTTTCTATCAGCGGCTGAGCGCTTCCACATGGCCTCACGCATTGATCGCTGGGTGGTCAAATACGTATTCACATGGATGACCCGCAATCGCGACCAACTGAACCACGTTGACAGTATCGCGGTAAACCTCTCCGGCCAGTCCATTGGCGACCACACCTTCCATCGGTACGTGTGGGATCTGGCTGACGCATTGCAATTCGATGCGCATAAGCTTTGCTTTGAAGTAACAGAGACAGCGGCGATCACGAACCTGTCGGTGGCAACGGAGTTCATCCAGTCGCTGCGATTGCGAGGCATGCACTTCGCCCTTGATGATTTCGGAAGTGGCGCTTCATCGTTCGGTTACCTTAAAGCGTTGCCCGTGGATTACCTGAAGATCGACGGACAGTTCATTACCAATCTGGCACATAACCTCATTGATCAGGCAATGGTACGGTGTATCTGCGATGTGGCAAAGGCAGTCGGCAAGCGAACCATTGCGGAATTCGTCGAAACATCAGCCGTCGCGGCATTGCTGAGAAACATGGGCGTCGACTATATTCAGGGATACTTCGTCCACGCACCTGCTCCCATGGAAGAAGTTCTTGTTCATGGATTTGATGCACGTAGTTGACAGGCGACAAGGTCCCCCCGGGAGCCGCTATGCAGGTAGTTTCTTGTGCAAGAGGCACGTAAAAAAAATGCCTGCCGGAGGGTAAGCGGCAGGCTAACCTTCGAGGGAGTTGCACATCTGAGAGACCCTCGAATGGACCGAGGAACAGTGTAGGGTGAACAATCGCACGACGATCACCCGTGGCGGATTGGGCCAAGCTGTTGACTGAACAGGACAAAGGCGCATTCGCTTAAATCGGTTCGATGAGCCGTGGGACGTCGAATTTCCAACGACCCGATGCTGACTCCCCGCGGCTCCCGCCCCTGCATCGCATTCGCGAATGGCGGATTACACCAATCGCTTGACGGAATCGACGTTACCTCCCCTCTTAAGATGATACGACCAGACCCGTCTCGGCCAGACGCCGTGTCTCTCGAGGCGCGCAGCCTTACGCAATGCAATTCGATGTTCAACCGACTACCTGAGCAGGTGAAGGTGGCGGCGTATTGCTGAAATGCATTGGCGGGATGTGCGGGACCGCCACGAAATGCGCAGGACTCCCGCAGATATCACAACCAGGAAAAAATACGATGGTGAAGCGAATCGCGGTAGTGACGGGTGGCATGGGTGGACTTGGGGAGTCGATCAGTACAAAGCTGCATGACGCGGGTTATTCGGTGGTGGTCACACACTCGCTGAACAACCTCGGCGTCGCTGACTGGCTGGCCGACATGGAGGCTAGTGGACGAAGCTTCCGCGCTTACCCGGTAGACGTCACCGACTACGACTCATGTCAGCACTGTGCAAGCAAAATCCGGTCTGAGATTGGCCCCGTCGATATTCTGGTGAACAACGCCGGCGTCACACGGGACATGACGCTCCGGAAACTCGACAAGATCAACTGGGATGCAGTCATTCGGGCCAATCTGGATTCGGTCTTCAACATGACCAAGCCGTTGTGCGAGGAGATGGTCGAACGCGGTTGGGGGCGCGTCATCAACATTTCCTCGGTCAACGGTTCGAAAGGATCTATCGGCCAGACCAACTATGCGGCGGCCAAAGCTGGCATGCACGGTTTCACCAAATCGCTGGCGCAGGAAGTGGCGCGCAAGGGGGTAACCGTCAACACCATTTCACCTGGCTATCTCGCCACCAAGATGGTCACCGCTATTCCCCAGGAGATTCTGGATACGAAGATCCTGCCGCAGATCCCCGTCGGCCGGCTCGGCAAGCCCGAAGAAGTGGCAGCGCTTGTGCTCTATCTATGCTCGGACGATGCCGGTTTTGTAACGGGGTCCAATCTCGCCATCAACGGCGGCCAGCATATGCATTGAGTCCACGGCAGATCGACTGATCGCACGCACCGCAACCTTTCACCTGGGCGTCGCGGTGCGCTCAATCAGGCTCGGGCCATCCCGCCTGTCCGCCCAATTTCATGCCCACCTGCCTGAGCACGGGTCTTGCGCAGATCCTCCGTTGCAGCAGGCACCATGCGCGATACGAAACGGCCTCTCGAGGTCAACAGTACCTCCTCCCCGCTCTCCTGTGACAACAGCTCGCGAACGAGCAACGCTTCTGGTGCGTCGCAGCCCATAAACGAGCAACGCGAGAAGGTGTCGGGCCGCATTCGCCAACATCAGGTCGCATTCGGACACTCGATGGCGGAAGTTTTAGTCGTTCTATAGGATCGACCCCAACGACTAGAACTCCTCAGTAAAGACCCGGACATTGCAGCGATGAAAGATGTGATGTGGGACAACAGGATAGTGAAGCAGTGACGAGTGGTGGGCGACCCTTGAGCCTTTGCCATAGAAAGTGCCGCGTTCTCTGCACGGCAGCAAGCCTCGGTTGAACCGCCCCAATGATGTCAAACAGCACGGTCCTTTTGCTGCGTACAGGTATCGCCAGGGAGATTGGCCTTGTCGCAACCGGAGGTTTGCCAGGGCGGCCGCGGCGGCGTCCACTACGGCTTTATGCCGAAGAGCTACAAGCACGCGCAACGCAGGCGGATTGAATATCTGCAAGGCTCGACGTTTCGATATCCGGACTGCGCTGCCCCGGTCTGCCGTCGCCAGATGCGCCAGGACCCTTGTGGCCGCTCCCTCTCCTATTCCGTCAGCCGGGTCAACCCAACACCGCCCAGGCGGATCGCGTTAGTGCGTAAAGCGGGCACCGGATCTGCCACGCCCATACAGCGTTTGGCCTTGCCACGTGGCGGTCAGGCGTGGCCGTGTTGTGTACGTTCGTGCGTGCCGACGACACCTTCTTGTTCGTCGAAAGAAGCTGATGGTATGGAGCACATCCACGGAATCGGTCTGCTCTATCGCGCGATCCCTGCTTTGCAACCTCGCCCGTCAACCGGTTTATCGCTAAAAAGGACTCAGCAGATTGCGCGCAAATCGACCTCAATTCGCCCCGCAAGCCTTGGCACTCGGCGCTGCACTGGCATTTTCCGGGTCGGCGCATGCTGTCGATCCGGCGCTGAACTCGCTTGGCCAGGCAGGCGGGCTGGTGATCCCCTATGCGTTCGCATTGCCGGAAGGTGTTGGCGAAGCACAGTACAACGATTACATTGACCCCCGCTACGGCAAACAGGCGACGGGTTCTCAGATCTACTGGGGTGCGTTCGGACTCCTGCCGTATGTTGAGCTGGCTGGCGGGTTGGTGAACTATCCGGGGGATGTGCCGGCGCCGTATGCCGGCGCGGACCACTTCATTTTTCGTCATTTGATAGCCGACGTTAAACTGGAAGTACCGCAGTTCTTCAAATATCAGCCGGCCATTGCGTTCGGCATGACCGACATCGGCGGTCAAACCCATTTCTTTCGCTCCAAGTACGGCGAGGTGTCACAGCCCTTCGGGCCGCTCAACCTGACAATCGGCTACGGGCAAGGCGATCGGCTTGACGGTCTGTTTGGAGGTGTCCAGCTGTCGCTCTGGCAGACGGGACTGTCGCTGCTGGCAGAAGATGACTCGAAGACACCCTACGTAGGCGTGCGTTATCAGTCGCCCCGCATTAGCTGGCTAGCCGACGCCAACATCATCGGTACGGTGACGCGCGCGCTCAGATCGACAGACGGTGTATCGCCGCGCACGTCGATCTCGGTGGGAATTCAGATACCGCTCGGCAAGCGGTTCAGTCCACAGCGCTGCGCAGGCGGTCTGTGCGACGATACCAACGCTCAGGTGCAGCAGGGACCGATCGACCCAGGCGCAGGTGCAGGTGCAGGTGCAGGTGCAGGTGCAGCTATCGTGCCGCGTAGCTTGCCGCCGCCTCACGAACTGGCCGTGGCAGAACACCCGAATGACGTTGCCCAAGAAGCGATTTCATTTGTGCCGCCGCTGCAGTCCTACGCGTCCGTCGTCGTGGCCGATGCATCCCCTGCGGTGCCCGCTGAGCGCACGCCGGTCATTCCCGAGCCGGTGGACACCTCAGCGCTCGATTCGATCGCCGTGCAACTGTTTGCCGCGGGCCTCGAACGCGTGCGAGTGGGGATCAGCGGCCAGGATCTCATCGTCGAATACGAGAACCACCGATACAACCAGAACGAAGCTGACGCGCTCGGCATCGTGCTGGGTGTGGCGAGCATCAATGCACCGCGTGGCATCGAGCGAGTGCATGCGGTAGTCAAGAAGGCCAATGAACCGCTCGCCGACGTTGCCGTCGATCGCGAAGCCTACGCACAATTCCTCGCCGGGGGGGCACCCGCAGCGGCAAGCGCATCGATGACGATGCGAGCGCAACTGAACTATGACGCAGACTCGATTGTGTGGTACGGCAATGACCGGTACCACGGGCTCACGCGCATTCAGATCTCACCCGTTACGAGCTATCTATACGGCACCGAATATGGAAACTTCGACATTTCGGTTGGGGCGAATATTGAAGGATTCGTTCCGCTTTGGCGGGGTGCTGAGCTGTATGCAAGCTATATTGCGCCGCTGTACAACACGAAGAATATGGACGACGGTCGCGTGTTCAGCCAGTACCGTCTGCGCGGCGGGCTGTCCAGTGCGGCGTTGGCACAGAGTTTCTGGATCATGCCGCAAGTCCTGAACGTGGCCGCCGTGGGCAAGTTCGACTACCAGTACGTTGGCATCGAGAACGAAACCACGGCATTTGTCCCAGGCCGTCCAGACATCGTCCGACTGCGTCTCGCGTATCTGCACCAGGAGCCCGGCCGGGATACGCTGCCGCACGAAACGAACGCGATGCTCACCTACAGATGGGTACAACCTTCGTGGAAGCTATGGATCGAGGCTGGCGTGGCCCGCTATGTTGGGGGCGACAAGGGCCCGCTCATCACGCTAACGCGCTGGTTCGACGATGTATCGGTCAGCGTATATGGCGAACATAGCGGCCGAGGCAGCTTTGCAGGCGCAGCCATCAGCTTCCCGCTCACGCCGCGCCAAGGTATGAAGCCGGGCATTACCCAGGTCTCTGGCTCCGGAGCGTTTGCACTGGACTTCCGCACGCGCGTGGGCTCGACCAACTACCTGACGCCTGATGCAGCGCAGAACCTGAGCTTCCCGTATAGCACCGACCAGGTTCTTCTGAACCAGGGGCGCTTTAGCGCGGCGTATTTCGCGACGCAACTCTATCGAATGCGCGACGCGTACGACCGTTATGCAAGACCTCACGACGATCCGTCGAAATTGGATCGTCATGGCGAGCCAGCCGGTCCTTCTGCTGCGATAACAGTGGCGCCGGCCGGTGCCTGTGAAGCCAGTTTGCAGGATGTGACGAAAGTGCAGGCTCAGTTGCCTGCCAATTGCGAGTGACTTTCTTTTGGAGAAAATCGATGAAGCTATTTGACGCCCGCGCGTGGCGCACGCTGCAGTTTGGATCAATTGCGCTGGCAAGCAGCGCGCTCGTTGCGTGTGGCGGAGGCGGTAGTTCGCCCACTGCGACCATCCATGGAACGGCGGCAGTCGGCGCTGCACTGGCTAATGCGACCATCCAGTTGAGCTGCAAGAACGGCTCAGGTAGCACGACTTCGAATTCAAGCGGATCTTATTCGGATACGTTCAGCTTCGACGGCCCGTGTCTGATTACAGCGACAAGTGGTTCGACCGTCCTCAATTCGTTTGCTTCCGGTGCTGGGACATACAACGTTACGCCGCTCACGCAGTTGCTTCTGAGTTACCTGGCCGGACAGCTCGGCACGACGCTCAATGGTTTGCTTGCCGGCATCACGACCAATGCGACCTTCCAGAGTGCGCTGACGAATAGCACGGTGATAGCAAACGCAGAAACCGCGGTGACGCAACTGATAAAAAGCACGTATGGCGTGACGCTGTCCACGAACTCGTTCTTGACCGTATCGTTCACGCCAGGTCAACCTGGAGCCGACGCGGATCTCGACACCCTGCAGACTGATGGGGCGATTACGAGTGAAGGCCAACCCGCCGCATCTCTTGCGACCGCGGCAGTTGCCGCGGGCGCTGCCGCGCCCATTTCAGGTGGCACCGCGCCAGGCAAGACAACCGGCGGTACGGGTGGCACTGGCGGAGCGGGGACGTAGACGAGGTGTCTGCCTGCCGCCCCCCCAAGACGAGCAGGCTTTTTTTTCCTCGGGTCGAGCCTGTATAGAGGCGATCACTGACGTCTCCAGTTCGCAGCCTCAAGGCGAGACAGTGAGCCTATCCATCAACCAACCTGCGGCACGGCCAGATGCTCTTCCAGGTATGCCCGGAAGTCTTCGCTAACTTCCGGGTGCCGCAGTGCGAACTCGACGGTGGCCTTCAGATAGCCGAGCTTGCTGCCACAGTCGAAGCGCCTGCCGTGATATTTGTATGCCAGCACCTGCTCGTCGGCGAGCAGCGACTGGATCGCGTCCGTCAACTGCAGTTCGCCGCCGGCGCCCGGCTTTAGCGCGCGCAGGTGTTCGAAGATCCGCGGCATGGGCACGTAACGTGCCCACCACGCCGAGGTTCGACGGCGCAACTTCCGGCGCCCGTTTCTCGACGATGCCCGACATCTTGATGATCGACTGCTCCCACTGCTTGCCGTCGACGATACCGTACGACTTCGTCTCCGACGACGGAATCTCTTCGACGCCGATCACCGAGCTGTGATAGTGGTCGAACACCTCGATCATCTGCGTCATCACGGGTGGTGTGCCGTACAGCAAGTCGTCCGCGAGGATCACGGCGAACGGGTTGTCGCCGACCAGCTTCTCGGCGCACAGCACCGCGTGGCCGAGGCCGAGCGCCTCACGCTGGCGCACGTAGAAGCAGTCGACATGGCTCGGCTTGATGCTGCGCACTGGCACAGAAGAATTAAAAAAGCCTACCCTCCTGAAGGAGAGCAGGCTCAAGTTCCGAGGCACATCTGCTCGTCCTTCAGACGTCGTTAGGGACCCATGCTGGAGCAGTCAAACCAGGCAACTTCTGAAATCGCAATCGTTTGTGCAACCTGAATCAGGCTCACTCAATATGTTTTGTCCACCTGAAAATTGATCTTATGATGAAAAATGCCCTTTTTCAGGCACTATTCGGCAAATCTCAACTATCGAATTCCATCCAGCGAATATAAGCTTGTCATTCGATGCGATGCAGTGTTTTTTAACACCGCACCGCACCGCACCGCACCGTATCGAATTGTATGGCGTTATATGGCATTGCACACAAATCGTAATCTGCGGTCTTTATGGCGGCTAAACCGCCATTACCGCAGACAGATCGGTTATCACGACGTGCTCATGAGACGCTTGCTGGCGCGGTACTCGGTTGGCGTTGTCGCAAGATGTTTGCGGAAGAGTTTCGCGAGCCAGCCACCACCCCCAAGTCCGCAACGGCGCGCGATCTTGTCGACCGGCAGATCGGTTTCGACAAGAAGGCGGCAGCACATGTCGAGCCGCACATACGACAGATACTCGGACGGCGTGACGCCCATTTCGATCTTGAAGCGACGCAGGAAGTTTCGCTCACTCATTGCGGCAACCTGCGCCGCCTCATCGATGGAGATCGGTCGGTCGCCGTTCGCCTCCAGCCACTTGGCCGATGCCTGAATCTTTTCGCTCGCGTAAGCGGGTGCATTCTCGCGGATAGTCGCCGTAAAGCGCGTCTGATGGGGCCGAGGCAGGACGTGATCTTCGATCAGGCGCGCGATTTCAGTACCAAAATCTTCCTGAACGACCGCCAGCGCACTGTGCAACGGACTAGCGAAAGCCGTCGAGACGCCAAGGGTGGGAGCACCGTGTTGGAAGGTTTCCGAAGTGCGTCCGCCCCAGCGCTGGCTGCTGCCAGCGCGTCCGAATCCGGCGGCTTCGAGCAGCAACCGCCCTTCGCCGATTGGGACTACCAGTCCGCTGCGCGGGCACTCGCGACGCAGCCAGGTAGTCAGGCGTTCATCACGTGTTGCATTGCGCACCCCGCCTCCACCGCCAACAAATAACGCGTGGAAACCGTCTGAATAGCGACGCGCCTCGACACCTTCGGTCCAGACGAACACGGAAGACGAGCTGTCAACCCGGCCACCGGCCGCCGATATAAGGCAAACCTTGTACCGTATCTGGCCGCCCTGTGTGGTCTCTGTCTCGGTGAGCGCATTCGCCGACTGGAATATTTCCAGGACTGTGGCTGCCTCCGGCAACGCAAACCCGCTGAACAAGACTATGCCGATATTTCTCACCGTGCGCACGTCTTGCAGAACGTGTGGCCGCGCTACGCTGTCACTGTGAACCGTCTCCATCATCATATTTCCCCGGAATTTAGTGAACGTTCCAGCTTGCTTTGAGCTGGATTTATTTACGGATTTTATCCTACAAAAAAAACTGCCCTATCATTATGTACCGGCCGAATCTACCCACATGTTGGCGGTTTTAGGCAATGTGAAAGATGGATGTAATTTGAATGCACCAGTAATGGGGATTCCCCAAAGTTGTGCGCGATCGAAATGAATTGAAAGGAATCGAAAGATAAACAAATGAATTTCGGCTCGAATCGGTGGCCATTGCAACAAATAGCATCGAGATTCGAAAAGAGTGCGGCAAGAGATTACTTTAAAAATGCAAAAAATGCTGTCCGGCCGGCGAGTGCCATCCAGGAACTGCAGAACCTTATGCGTATCGGCGAACAACGGAGCCGCTGGCTCTCCCCGCATAGTCTTCCGTATTCAGAAGGTGCTCGAAGACGCCAACCTCAAGACTGGAGGCAACGCCCTCTCCGATGTGCTCGGCCGGCACCCGATGCCAGCGGAAGAGTTACGGCAGCATCACCAAAGTGAGCGATTGCATCCCACATGGGTTCATAGATCCGGGTAAGTACTCTAGGGGAAACGCTGACCAATGAGCCTGTCGTCAGAACGGTATCGGTTAATACACACGATGCAGTGTTGCTTCCGCTGTGATGACCGCGAGTTCCCTTGCGAGAAACCCACGATTGCGATCTCTGAAGCGAATGTCGTCCGGCATCTAGCCAAGCGGGATCGGTGTCACAGTCCTGCAACCATCGCAGGACTGCCCCTCTACGCTGCGGAAGATGTCCGTCCGGCTCGTACAGTCGCGGGGGGGGCACACTGCCACGACGTGCTCGCGGTTCACCTTGGGGTGGCCGCCCGGTACGGTCGTTTCTGTCCTGATTTGCGACATGAATGCGCCGTTGGTCAGAGATACGGTTAGGATTGTCAGCGGGGCCGGCTCTTCGGCCGCGATCGTCGTCGCATACTCGCGCGCCGCCTCAACATTCCCGGCTTCCACCGCGGCCCGGAATGCCTCGAGTTGGGCATTGAGTCGAATATCCGCGTCAATGTCCGGAAGGTTCGCCTCGATGAGGTCCATCGCTTCCTGAAATTTACCTTGGCCGCGCAGCGCGGCCGACTCCTGGATTATTTCATTCCCCTTCATCGATCATTCTCCTACTTAACAGCCCCGTTTTCGATTGTCCCGCGCCTGCTGACCCCGCGCACTACCGGTACGCTTCAGCCCTTTACCGTGTTCGCGTCATTCCAAAAATCGATCTTTTTGTTCGTAGACGCTAACGCGTGAGTGCTCGCGACTGTTCAGCCGTTTCACGGGGGGCGTTGTCCATCCCAGTCCGACATTTCGGCGAAGAATCAAAAAGGGGCTCACCCATTGGACCGGTGGAAAACACGAGATTTTCAAGGTATTGAAGCGCTCACCGAGGTCGATTAGCAATGGAGTATGGGCCAGCGCTGGCATGCCTAGGGACGGGACGGCAGATATCGACCAGCCTTTGACGTTAAAGGACACGATAAAGTCTGGATGTTCCACAGCGCGCATGCGCGGGCTAGCCCTTCTGCCAACGTATTCGCGCACTTGGCGAAGTAGTGGGGCCTGCGCTCGACACGCGTGTCCATGTCATATTGAAAAGCGACCTCCGCGCGGTGACGCGGGAACGTGTCAGAACCTCTGCGCTACAAGCCGCTTGTCGCCTTCAAACGCTGTCCACCTCGAAATACCTAGCGTGGCACAGGTTCAACGAAATAAAGTTGCGTGTTCAGATGACCCGTCGCATCGGTCGTGATCTCTTTTACCGTGGCCCAACGGTACGCCGTGTGCTGCAGGTCGGGCAGGCTCGCAAGTTCAATAGTGCCGCGCAGCTTGTACCTAAGTACAACGTAATGAGTAGAGATGCCGGGCTGACCACCGAAATTGTCGTCGTACAGGTGTTCGTACACGCCAAGAAGGTCGGCGTCGGCACGTCTGAGGTCGGCGCGGCCGAGTTCCTCGTTTGCGATCCGGCGGAAAGCGTCGTCAATGCGTTAGTTCTTGCGAATACGATCGCCCGGCACAAACCGGAAACCTTGAGCGGGTTTGTTGACGAGGCGCCGGAGAAGATACCCCCGTCTCGTTCTCAATGATAAGGTCGATGGCTATAGGCTCTCCCGCTTTGGACAACCTGGTCAATCGAAACCAAAGGGATCGAGGAAAGTTTGGATGGTGAGCATGATCGTCCTGAAGCGCTGGCAACAAGAGGGAACCGGAATTATCCGAAAGTCTCCACTCGCTGCGGGATGTGCGTTAATGCATTGCACTCAACGCCACCAGTCAATTTGTCGAATTCCGCCATAACATGGTTGCTTTTCGCAATATCGTCTGGATCAACGCGAAATGTATGCCGGCACGAGTAAATGACCGGCTTTATATATTAAATTCGCTGTAGAATTCACTGCGATACCGCAAGTGACTAAAACACACTGGACCACAGCCTATGGAATACACGCGGGCGCTGACGTCGCTTTCGTCGTCGAATACCAAGAGCATCGCAGCATTGCTGGCGATGTACGCTGGAATCTGGTTATTGGACATCTCCACAGGCTATAACGTGAGTGTCTTCGGGATATACGCCGTACCGGTCGCATGCACCGTCTGGTTGTTCAATGCAAGGGCCGGCCTGTTCGGTGTAGCAATCGCCTCATTGCTATGGTTGCTCGCCTATTTAATGGACGGCGGACCCGGAGGGCCTCTGATTCTGTTCCTGCACGTCATCAACCGAGCCGCCCTGCTCTCTTTCGTTGTCTTAACCATCGTGCAAACGCGGCGTAGCACCGAGGCAAAGCACCGCGCGGTGTTTGATTTCGTCAACAAGCTTCAAACTTGCCGGTCCTGCAACCACGTATCGGCCGGCGATCATACCTGGGTTGGTTTGGATGCGCTCATCGAGGAGTACGCGGAGACTGGCAGGAACCTGAAACTCTGCCCTGAGTGCGCAAGACGAGCGTATTCCCTTGGATCGACAATGCAACCCGCTACATGCGGGCAAAAGGAAGAGTGCTAATCATGGGATTCCGTATTCTTCATGCAATCCCGACGGTCAACCCGGTGGGCGGTGGCCCCATAGAGGGCCTTCGCCAACTGTCCCGTGAAAACAAGCGACTGGGACATTCTGTTGAGGTCGTGTCGCTCGACAACCCGGACGATCAATGGGTGTTGAACTGCGAATTGCCTTGCTACGCAGTCGGACCGTCGCTCGGAACGTATCGGTACTCACCGCGGTTGATACCGTGGCTGCGGGAGAATGCGCACCGATTTGACGCTGTGATAGTCAATGGAATTTGGACTTACATGTCATTTGGTGTTTGGCGAGCATTGAGAAACACCAAGACCCCCTATTTTGTATTTACGCACGGAATGCTCGATCCGCACTTCAAGCGCCAGTACCCATTAAAGCATTTAAAAAAATGGCTGTATTGGCCTTGGGCTGAGTATCGGGTTCTTCGTGATGCGACAGCCACGTTTTTCACATGTGAAGAAGAGAGGAGATTGGCTCGCCAGTCCTTTTGGCTGTACCACTGCGACGAGTACGTGGTGAACTACGGCACCGCGGGCGCCACGGGTGACGCTGAGGCGCAACGCGATCTCTTCCTCGAGAAACACCCGCACTTGCGGGGAAAGCGTTGTCTTCTTTTTCTGGGTCGCGTGCATGAAAAAAAGGGCAGCGACCTCACACTCAAAGCCTTGGCGCAATGTCTATCGGCGCTCCCTCTCCAACAGACGGCGAACGTGCACCTGATTATGGCTGGCCCGGATGACGGTGAGTACGCGCAAACGCTCAAGACTCTCTCCGCAAAATTGGGAATTGAGAACAGGATTACGTGGACCGGCATGCTGACGGGCGATTTGAAGTGGGGAGCCTTCCACGCATCTGACGCGTTTGTACTCAACTCTCATCAAGAGAATTTCGGAATTGCGGTAGTTGAGGCGCTATCCGCAGGACTTCCGACGCTAATTACCAATAAGGTAAATATCTGGCGAGAAATTCAGCAAGCGGGAGCAGGATTTGTCGACAGTGATGACGCCGCAGGCTCTATACGCTTGTTGCGTCGCTGGCTAGACGTGTTACCGGACGATTGGGCGGCGATGCGGAATCGCGCGCGCGAGTGCTTTCTTTCCCGCTTTCACATTTCGAAATCAGCGCAATCTTTTATGTGCGCAATGGAGATCTACGGCATGCGGCCCGAGCAAGATGCCGGCATAGGGGTTTAATCGCTAACGCAATGTGGGGTGAGCCAAAACTCTACGAATTAGCTGGTTTGGGGGGAACTCGGGGAAGCGGCGGTTTCAAAATACAAGTGCAACAGCCTCAGTTAGGATGCGTTGCATGGGAAAAATATACGAACATCTGAGCGCCGAAGATGGAGAACCGCAAATCAAACGAGATTGCGCTCGCTTTGCAGCGCTCACGCAGCACGATCAGTCGGGAGTTGAGGCACAATAACTGGAAGCCGAAGCACGAACGCAGCGCACTGGGCAGGCCCCCGGTTGCGGGTGGATACAATGCGACATCCGCTGGGCGCAGGGCTGCGCAGCTTCGCCATAAGCCGCGTCGCGAACGCAAGCTACAGCCTGAAGGAGCCCTGTGGGCTGAAGTGCGTCAGCATCTGGACGAGTGTCACTCTCCCGAACAGATTTCTGCTGAACTCAAACGTACCCATCCAGACGAACCCGACTTTAACGCCTCACATGAAACCATCTACAACGCCATCTACGCCATGCCGCGCGGAGAGTTCAGGCGCGAGCTGGTAGGCCTGTTAAGACAGGGGCGTAGCACGCGCAAGCCGCGTACGCGAGGCGAGGACCGAGGGGCAAGCTGGTCGATATGGCTAGCATCCATGTGCGACCTCCCGAGGCCAATGAGCGGCTGATTGCCGGGCATTGGGAAGGTGATCTGATCAAGGGTGCGGGCAACCGTTCGGCAGTGGGCACACTGATCGATCGCAGCACGCTGTTCGTGATGCTGGTGAAGATGGAAGATAGCACCGCTGAAGCCGCGCTGAAGGCGTACAGCGCGGCGTTTTCGCCGCTGGATCCGGAACTGCTGACGACGCTGACTTACGATCAGGGCAAGGAAATGGCGCTACACAAGAAGCTGGCCGAGACAACCGGCATCAAGGTGTATTTCTGTGACCCGCATAGCCCCTGGCAACGCGGTATCTGCGAGAACACCAATGGGTTGCTGCGCCAGTTCCTGCCTAAAGGCGCGGACCTGTCAAAGTTCACGCAGCGCGAGCTCGATGCCATCGCGCTGAACCTGAATCGGCGACCTCGCAAAACATTCGGCTGGCGCCGGCCCGGCGAGGTCTTCATTGATAACTGCGCCAGGCAGGGAATTGTTATCGACCCGGCTGTTGCACTTGGTATTTAAATCCGCCCTTGAAACTGTCTGGACAGGTGCGAAAGAATCCGCCACGATGCCCCTGTCACAACCGCTCGCAGGCCGAGGCTCACTCCATTGACATCCCATGAAAACGTCCACAACACACTTCACGCTCCTGATCGCCGTTGTCATGCTTGCCGCCGGCGCTGCTTCTGCTCAGACGACGCAAACACCTAGAAGCAGCGCCCGTCGACACATATCGAGGAATGCTGCATTACAGGCCAGCCGGCCGTCAATATCCAAAGCACCGCATAGCAACTACATGACTGCCTCCGAAGACCGGCTGTTGGGCGGGCCGCCGCTGTACGATGACGTTTACCTATCCCGACTCGGCGCACCAAACGATGACAAACCCTCCTTGACGGACAAGATGAGCGGCTACGCGCTAACACCGATGGAAAGCATGACGTCTCCGCGGCCGTTGTCAAAGTAGTTGTCGCCTCGACTCGACGGTTGAATTTCAGGCTGCTCTTCGTTCCTGGTGACGGGGTTGCGCAGCGATATCGTGATCGTCGACCCGATCGGGATTCAGATGCACGAGTGGCATCTGCTATGTGGACGACATCTGAACCCTTCGGGGGTGCGGTTCCGGTCTCCTTATAGGCGCACCAGGCCGCGGTTTTTGACAGAATCTCGCGCTCAAGCCTGAGCTGCCGGTTCTCGTGACGCAACCGTCTCAGTTCTTCACGCTCGGCCGTCGCCAGCCCGTCGAGACGCGTGCCCACGTCACGGCCGGTCTGCGCGGTCGGCTCGAACTCCTTCTCGAGTTCCTCGGGCGTTCTCCCGGCCTCGACCAGTTCCACCATCTGGGCCCGCAATTCCGCCGGGTATGGGGTGCGATGTTTCGCCATGGTGGCACCTTCTGTTCAAACGGATAGGTGTCCGCGAAACCGGGTCAAGTCCACTCTAGTGGTCACTTCGGCTGTACGGAAGACGCACACGGGCTTACAGCATCCACCGGCGCTCGAGACGGCCAAGGCCGTTGCCCTTGGGTCTGGCACTGCCGCGCTCCGGCTCACCGCAGCTCGCCCTCCCCCACCTTGTTTACCCTTGATCACCGAGCGCTAAAGATCGAAAGCTACACCGCTGCGCGGTTGCGTCGGTGACTGCGCAACAAGCCCAAACAGGCGTGGCATGGGTGGGAGCTATCCACTCTCGCACCTCTACGGCCACTTTGAACTCGTGCGACTGTCTGGAGAGCTTGGGCTTGTCGTGTGCGAAGCCGTGATGCCTAGCCCGGGAGCCGGACGCGGAAGATCTGCATGTTCGCGCCTCTCTAACCCCAACGTCGGCGACGAGGAATCGACATCGCGTTGGCGCTCGGAGGGCGAGGATGTCTGAGCTTCCATCGCTCGATTTTGCCGGCGTGCGCGTAAGCTCCTCAGTTTCGCTTCGAAGTGGCTGATCACGGCGTCACGGGACAACTGCGCCTCCGCAAATTCTCTGGCCGCCGCGCCGAGCCGTGCTCGCTCGCCCCCATCGGCCGCCAAAGCCACGATCGCTGTTGCAAGCGGTTGTACCTGCTCTGGCGGCACCACGACGCCGCGCGGCGAAACCACTTTGAAGAGCTCGGTACCGGCGTGCGCCATGGCCACGATCGCCCGTCCGCTTGCCAGCATACCCGTCAACTTCGACGGCATAACGAGATCGGCGACGCCCGAGCGTTGTGGCAAAACGTGAATATCTGCAAGATTCAGCAACTCGTTGAGTCGCTCGACTGGCTGCAACGGAATAAAGCGGCAATTTTCGAGGCCGGAACAACGTCGCACAAGATCCGCCTTCGACGGACCGTCACCGCAGAAAACGAAGACAATGTGCTTACGATCCGCAAGCTCAGCTGCAGCCAACGCTAATATTTCCAGGCCCTGCTTGGCGCCCATATTTCCTGAGTAGAGTACAACGGTCGCGCAGCGCGAGATATTTAGCTTATCCCGGTATTCGCTAAGACGGCTAAGCGGAAAGATCGCAGTCGTATCGACCCAGTTCGGGAAGTGGACGACTTTTGTCTCGTCAACGCCCTTGCGCACCGCGTGCTCACACATCTTCCCGGATATAGTTGATACAACATCAAAGCGCCGCATCAATAGGCGCTCAATCGCGAGCGCAGCGCGCTTCACACGACCACCCTTAAGCATGCCTAGATCAAAGGCAGCATCGACTTCGTAGTCTTGGATATGAAGCCACGCGCTTGCACCCGTGAGGCGCGCCATCAGCCAGCCCGTCGGTGCGTTGAGCAGACTGGGAGCGACACATATTATCGAGTCTGGTCGCCACAATAGGTGTCGCGCCAGTGCGGGCAAACTCGATACCGCGAAGCTGCCGAGGTGGAGAAGTCGCTTGAGTCCCTTCGGAGTTACCGGAACCCATACCGGCGCGCGCCAAATCCGAACGTCGTCTTTGACCTCGGTGCAGTAGCGCCTGCCTGAGAAATCAGCTGCGATCCGCCATTCCGGATAATAAGGTGGCGCGCACACGACGCGGACAGCATGGCCGGCGGTTGCCAGCGACTCGGCCATCTCGGCCGTGTACTTGCCGATACCTGTAAGCTCGGGTGCGTAGTTGATGCCGTAAATTAAAACTTTCATTCGTTCTCCATGCGCGTCAACAGTGGGTGAGGACGGATGCCGCGCACAATGCGGGCGGCATGTCTCCGAATACCGGGCTCGCGCGGCTATCACTCCATTTGATGCCGCTTCGCGCAGGACGCGGGGGGCATTCAGCTCCGCAATACAGCTTCATCATTACGACACCGTTCAGGATCTTGGTGAAAACGCGACCTACGTCATGTCCTTCTGCAACAAGGCAGCACAGGCGCAGCCGTGCGCCGGCCTTGTGCGCGGTGTGGATATCATAAGCCAGCGACTGGCGATCTTCGAGGCCGATCATTAATCCTCGCCCGTGCTGAAGCCGCGACTTTTTTTGATAGTGCCAGCAGCGCGGCCGTCTCAGCCAACGAACGGTCCTTACGCCGCAGCTCGCGCTCGAGTTCCTTGATGCGACGCCGGTCCTGCTGGGTCTGCTGCGGGCTGGCACGCGCCTCCTCGGGCTCGGCCAGCACCTGCGTGGCGCTTTGCCGCCAGGAAGCCGCTCGTGCGGGTACGCACCGTTGGCGCGGCACCGTGCGCTCCTGGCAGCCTCATCCATCGCAGCGGTCGTCAGCAGGGCGTCGAATCGGGCCGCCGCTGTCCAGGCCCGCTCGCGAGCGGGCCTGGACAGCGCTTCACTGCGCCAGCCCTCCAGCGTCCCCACTCCCACGCCAACCTCACGTGCAACCTCTTCCAAAGCCGCGCTCTCCGGCGGCAGCAAGCGCGCTGTCCTTGAATGCTTGTCCGTATTTTGCCAATTCGTTTTCCCATCACCGCCCCCGGTTCATCGATTGTATTGGAGCGACAAGTATTCTGACGCGGGGGGCCCGTCGAAGGGCAACCGACAGGCTTTCCAGTGCGCACAGCATTGGCTTGCCATGCGCGGCTTCAATGCGCTTCGCGATTTGTCCAAGCGTCATGGACTCCGTGCGCGCAACCTCCATCGCCGTGGCGAGCATTGCTTCGGACAACGCACGAGGACGCCGGTCGCCATGGCCGGACAGCAGACCACACAAGCATTGCTGCTCCCACAGGGGGGCCAGTTGTAGATCGACTGCGCGCTGACATCCAGCCCGGCGGCGGCCTCGGGAGCATTCAATTCATTGCCCAAGTAGCAGGAGTCCTGCGGTACGTGTGTGGATGTCTCGATGTCCATGATTCACGGATATTTGCTGCAAGGTATGCTTTTCTGCTTCGCTCAGCCTGAAGATGCATTTCATCGGACGGCGGTCGAGTTGGAATCGTGATTCAAACGCACCAACTTCCAAATCGTTTACCCGCAACACTTAAACGCTGCGGTTCTTTATCTGTGCTTCAGTCACCGAATCGAAACGGTTCCGGATAAAACGACATGGATTGCCGCCGTACACACCCTCTGGATCGAGTGAACGATGCACTACGGATAAAGGTGTCACCACGGTCGACCGGCCGATCGTCACACCCATCTGCACAACACATTTCGACGTGATCCAGACACCATCCTCGATGACGATCGGCGCCACGCGCAGATCCATCGTGGTGCTCATGTCGTGAGAGCCGGCGCTCAGGAACGTACCTTGGGAAATGCAGACGTGCGATCCGATGCGGATCAGCGCCTGGTTGTAGATCCAGACGTCGAAGCCGAACCAGCAGTTATCGCCCACTTCTAGGTTCCACGGCGACTTCACACGCAATGGATGCACGAAGCGGCAGCCCGTGCCGATCTTCGCGCCAAACAGGCGTAACAGCGCAACCCGGACCGACGAGAGCGGCAGCAGCTTGTTGTTGATCACGCAGGCTTCAACGACAAACCAGATGAACCCGATAAGGGCGCCGCGCTTCGCACGATAGTTTCCCTTTCCCGCCAGGCTCAGATCGATGACGCGGCCATCCTCGCGGGCGCCTTCGACGTCCGGCATACGCCCGATCTGCGGATCGTCGGCAACGTTACCCATCAGCCTTCTCCAGACCACAAACGGGATTCAACATACCGATGCATCATTTTTACATTAAGTTTGGAATACTTACTTATCGGGTGTGAAATTCCCTTGCTGAAGGGATAATGATTCAGAAAACCGGCAAGACGACCCACCTGGCCGTCGACGATTGCCACTGGGTTCACAACTCGATCGTAACGAATGTGCGCTGGCTTGAATAGCCTAACGTAGAACGGCGACACTTTGACATGTCTTAGCCACCGGCCACCAACGAAGTCTCGCCGCCTGATTTTAAAAGCAACCTCATTCGGCGCTCGCGCCGTTACGTTACGCACCGCCCGCGCCAGTTCGGGCGTAACCCGCTCATCGGCGTCGATATACAGCACCCATTCATTCTTGAACGGTATATTGGCTGGGCCCCAGTTTTGATCGCTCGCCCAGTTATCGAACTTGCGAGCAGTAACAGTCCCGCCAAAGTTTTCCGCTATTTGCACCGTGCGATCTCCGCTCAGCGAATCAACCAGGTGAACGTCATCGCACCATGCCACACTGCTAAGGCATCCTGGAAGATCTTTCTCTTCATCTTTCGTAAGAATAAGAACAGAAACGCCGCTCATCGTGTTACTCCAGGTTTTGTCAGTCGATGCCTTCCGCGCCGAACTTCCCCCACAGACCGCCCACGAATCAAATAGCCTATATACAATGACAACCCGTTTTGGGCGTTGTGAACCTTATTCCAAATTTTATCAATCAACAAAACCAACGCCCCTCTGAAAATATGCCAAATCCTCAGGTAACTCCTTTACCGGTCGCGCGGGAGCACCGGCGTAAAGCATATAGTCCTGATAAAAATCCTTGTTCAACACGGCGCCAGCACCCAGCACTGAGTAATCTGGGAGCTTGCCGCCACCTAAAATGATACAACCCGTGCCCAAAAAGCAATATGAACCGATCTCAATTGGATGCGACTGCTGTCGACTCAAAGCTAGTTCAATGCTATGCGTTAAAATTTGCGAACGAAACCCAGCAAATGTGGTAAATTGGCCGATTTCCACCAGCGCAGTGCAATCAATTATATGTCGATTTGTGATCGCCGAATGATCGCCAAGCACGAGACTTGGATCCCTATTGCCTTCTTTGGAAAAGTGCCGATAGTTTGTGCGCGGAAACGCCGATATCCAGTTACCTCGCCCAATACTCGCATAACGTCCTAGAACGAGACGAGACAACCCCTTGACGACAGTGAAATGCCCGATCCGCGCGCCAACCGCCAAGTCGACACGCTCGGCACAAATTAACGAGAACCCAATACGAGCATTTTGTGCAATACCGAATCGCAAGCACTTTCTAAGAATAAAGCTCCTCACGCGCCACGGTAACAAAACGCATAAAATCTGAATGCTTAAAGATAAAAACAGTTTAAATTTCATAGCACCAAACCGAAAGGAGTTTTCTTATCATGGTGTCGACTGTGAATCGGCTCGAATTCTGATAGCCCCCGCTCCTAAGTTGCACCAAGTCTGAGTGCTCAACAAGTGCCGCGGCTTTCACTGCGTCGGCGGGATCAAAATAGCAAGCAGCGTCTCCGCCTACCTCGGGCATTGGCGCGACATTGGAGGCAAAAACGGGGCAGCCACAAGCCTGGGCTTCGATCACCGGCCACCCAAACCCCTCATTGAGTGATGGAAAAATTAACGCCGTTGCACCGGAATATAAAGCTTGTAGATGTTCGTGGTCCACATTGGGAAGAACGTGGATATGCCCCTCCATCCCGTCGTACGAGATGATCTCACGCATCGCTTCGTTTGGTGGGGGGCCGACAAATACTAGATGCGAATGAGTAAATCGCCCACGCCGCCGCAACTCCGCAAAGATGCGAACCACAGCGATCCGGTTCTTTCTTGGAAGATCAGAGCCAACGTGAAGAAAATATCCATCCCTTACGAGAGTCATCAGACCAGCCTTTGCAAGAATACGCTGCCAACTCCCATTGCGGGCGAAGGAACTGTGTAGCCCATTATGAACGACAACTGAGCGGCCTGCGGTTTCGGGACACAACCGCTGCAAATCACGGCGCGTCAGATCAGACGCACAAATGATGCGGTCCACCTTCTTGATACCACGCAAAATTAAGGTCTGGAAAATTCTTCCTGTCAACCCGACTCGCCAACCGGGAATTAGACCACGTGCGGCTTGAATGGCGATCACGTCATGGCAGGTGACACTGTGACGGGCACCCCGAATCCATGGAATATACATTCCATTGGAATGATCGCAAATATGCACCCAGTCAAAACGCTTGGCCATGTGGCGAAGTCGTATGGGAAATATAACGAACTTATCTACATAAGCAATCCATTTTCTCACTCCAACAGGTTTCGCGCCAACGGATAATAATATTGATTTTGGCGCAGTAAATTCGACTTCAACCCCAAGCTCACGAAGACCGCGGAGAAGCATCTGCGCATAGGCTTGCATACTCTTTTGCTGATCCAAAGCATAATTTCCGACCAGCAGCACCCTTTTAGTAGTACTCATTTAGTGCGCTCCTAGTTGCCTCTTCGGTGCGGTTCGGAATAGGGTATCACTACCCCGCGAACAAGCAAGTGCAAATGCCAATAAGATGTACGCAAACGCGTGCGCGCTAATTTGTCCGCTAATGGGCATCGCAGTCATCGCGTAGCCTGTTGAGATCCACAATAGAACTGGAAGTGGGTCGCCAGTGGCCCTTGTCTGCTTCCAGCATCTTCGTAAGCCAATGACGACGATCATAACCTTCAGAACCAGCCAAATCAGCCCGACGATGCCCATTTCCAATAACACACGTGCAGGCTCAGATTCAGCGAGCGCAAATGTTGTCCGGTCTCCTGTCCGAACAACTGCACCTGCATTGGTCCCAGCCCCAAGTCCGTGGCCAAGCAGCGTGATTTGATCACGGACTTCGGGCTCCCCAGCAAAGATGGTGAACACTCTAGCACCGACATCTTCCGAATCAGACGCCAAAGCAAATCGCTCTTGTGTCGCAACAACAGCATCGTTAAAGATTAGGCCAATTACAGCAATGGCAATCAAAGCCATGCCAGCCTGAAGCAGAGCGCCACCTAACCGACGCCCTGACTTCGCAATCGTCAAGGACGTCAAAATCTTTATAGATAAGAGTATGGGGAAAAATATGATTGCAGCTCTTGACCCGCAGACAGCTGTCGACGCGATAAGGCCAAGCATGCAGATTGTTTCAATGCGTCCCTTCCTCCACAATGACCGCCCTGCCCACGTTTGAGACAGCACAAACGGATTCACCAGCGCCAAAAAACATGTGAAACCGAGAGTGAAGGAAAATGTCCCGGTTGTACGCACAATGTCGCCCGCCACCCGAAAAATCCGATCCTCCTCCGTGTCAGGTTGCACGTTCAGGATGCTTGACGGCGGCAGGAAGTGCTGCGCTATCACCAACGGCGCCAGGCATATGCTGGTAACGAGGAGAAGCCGAATAGCAACCACGATCTCTCTGCTTGAGAGCGAACATGCCGCTGCCAGCGCAAACCAAAGATAGAGCAACCAGAAACGAAGCCCAAGCACAAAAAGTAATAAGGGGCCTTCCAATACAATAAGCTGCAACATCCCCCAGATCACTACGCAGCATGACCAAGCGAGAAGCGCCTGAGTAACTGCTTTCATACAGCGAAAGCGACCGGAAAGCCAAGTACGCAACACAAGTATGAGGGCAGCGACATCCCGCAGCAGCAGGAGCGGATTGGTAAATGCAGGCGATCCCCATTTACGAAACGCTCCTTCAAAAATCGCTACAAGCATCACCAAGATAAACAGTTTGGCGTTTATGCCGAGGCCCTGCCTGCCTTGGGAAGCCGCGAAAGTGTATGAAATCACAACCTACTCCAGGATATTTGCAACCAAACGCCCTACGCGCAAGCGATAGGCGGGCCATGAGAAATGTTGCGCAGCAATCAGTGCGTGACCGGATGCTGTCACAAGTTTATAAGGATTCTTGATTTTATCGAGCACGCATCGAAAGATCGCTTCCGCAGTTGGCTCAATAACCCACCCGCTCCCTGGAAATTGATCGATGATCTCGCTTGCACCGGTCATCGTTGAGACAATCGCCGGCGTTCCCGTGGCCATAGCTTCTGCGACGACCATTCCAAAGGCATCAAAGCGCGACGGAAGAAGTAGGCAGTCCGCTGCGGCAAAGTGTCCATATAGCTCCGCCTGTGCGACCGCAGGTCGATAGATCACATTCGGCGTATCTCTCGCGACCTGGATCCAGGACGGGTGTTCGCTGCCACCCACGATCGCCAGTTCAACATCATGCCCCTGATTGTGTAGCTGTCGGAACGCCGCAAGGATGAGGTCGATGGATTTACGTTCGCTGATAGTCCCCGCGAACATGAAGCGGGCACGTCCCGGCGAACGCTCACCGCGTTCAAAACTCGGCGGTAGTTCGGCACCAAGAAGAAGAGGGAAAATCTTTTCGGCGGGCGTGCCTGCACGCACGTAGGACTCCTTTGCCAAGTTCGAACAGGTAAATATCGCGTCTGCCAACTTAACCTCTTCATCCTTGCGGCGATTGATCTCCGTGAGGTAACCGTTTGACGGAAGGGCAATGAGTTTCGCCGCCTCGGCGTGATGGAGCGATGGCGCATCGAGTATGCATTTGGCACCGATCGCTCGTGCCGCCAAGAAGGTCTGATAGGCCGAATTCTCGAACGCCACGACGGCACGAGGGCGCAGCAGCGCAACGCGTCGCGCGGTCCACCGGTCGAACCAGTGAAACACGCGGTGCGAGAAGTCATGTCGCACTGCTGGCGACTGCATAAGCGCACCTGACCTGAGAAGCGCTTGCCACGCGACGGGATGGCGCCGTAGCGCTGCCGGTATCTCCGCCACCTTGACTTTTGCGCGCAGGCGTGTCGGTAAGCCGAACAGCACCGACTCACCACTCGCCCGCACGGGGACACCAGACCAAAATGCTGCTAACAAACCTACCTCGTGCAGGGCCCACGCGAGTTGATGGGCGTGCTGGAGGCCCGGGTGCACCACGACTACGGAGTTCATATTTAATGATCGTTGTGAGCCGCTTCGGTTAGATGCGGCTCAGGTATGAAATCCGGACCAACCCAGGCCTCAAACGGCGCTGTAAATAGTACGGGCGAATAGGCAAGTCCTTCCCAACGACGCGAACGAATGAGTTGCGCAGGGTTGCCTCCCACAACGCCTCCTGCTGGAACGTCACGGCTCACCACAGCCCCGGCCCCAACCACAGCTGCACGACCAAGGCGAACGCCCGGCAAGATGATTGCCCCGGTCGCGATCCAAACGTAGTCTCCAATGGTGATTGGCGCCCGCTTATGACGCCACAACGGATCATCTACGTCGTGAGACGCGGTTAGTATTAGTACGCCGTCGTTGATGACAACCCGCCGGCCGATGCGCACCTCGTCATGCAGCGCAATCGTACAGCGCCCCAAGGCACATTCGTCTCCGATACTCAGGCGTGAACCTCGTCCCGATATCCGAGCCTTTCCTAACGCAGTCAGACGGCCTACCGATATGCCACGAAGCCTCCATAGGCAAGGTTTGCCCAAGACATAAATAAGGTCAACCGAACGCAGGGTTCGCTTAGCCCACACTTTAAGCCATCGCCGGGCGCAGCGCGGGCGCTCACGGTGCTCGAACAGATATCGCAGTGAACCGGGCATCATGGCAATAAATCAATTAGTTTTGCAGAAAGTCGGCGACTCGGCTCGTAGTCGAGAGAGGCACTGGCCGCAACGGTTCGACCGAGACGATCCAACTCCCCTTCAGAGGAGCGGAACTTCAGCTTTGGAAGGAAATGAATATCGGGCATGGGGTACCCGGTAGGATCGGAGTATTTTCCTGGATCATCAAAAATTGAAACTGGAGCAACCCCATGCGCGACGTACGCGGCGAAAACGCCAGATTTGGAAGCAAGACCCCACGGTGTATTGAACAACCCGAATTTTGTGCTGGCGAGAAGCAGAGAAATATCATGGGCAGGAAGCGACCCGCAGGCACGAAAGGCGGAGACCCCGTACTCACTCGCGAGTGTGCTTGTGCGATCGGTGGGAGCGCCGACATCGATCACCTGTCCGATCGTGCCAGTTCGAAGGTGCATACAGAGCATGTCCGAAGCGGCTGCGTAAATCGCATCTCGCGTCCTCCCTGAACCGAATACGACCACCGAAGTGGACTTACTATCCCAAACGGGACACGCCTCCGGCTCGCCGACATTTGAGAAAACGGGAGAATAAATTGCGCGTTCACCGAGTTGAGTCTTTCCCCAGCGATACGCCCATTCCGTGTTGAAGAACCCATAATCAGCCAGAGATGCACTTTCTTGGCAGATCTTTTTTTGGAGGGGCGCAAGCCAGAACGCGGACGAATTGATCGGTGCGGTAGTAACCCACAATTCATGAAAATAAATAACCAGACGCACACCGCCTCTCTTCGCCGAGCGAAGAAACACAGGGAACCAGGTGGGAATTCCGCGACTGGCATACCCATATATTGAAAATTGCACGAACCACGTTTCGCCGGCGTGAATCGGGACGGACTGTGCTTCTATCCTTGTCGGTGCCGAATGCTGATACACAAGCACGCCCTCGCTCTCAAGCTGCCGACGAAGAATCGCCGAGTGGTCTGAAACGCCACATGCGTCCGTCCTGATACGCGGTTGAATGATTCGTACAACGCTCATAGCTACCTCGAGTTCGACTGAATTACGGCCAGAAGCACGGCCCGATCCGGCACGCATTCTTGGACCGTAGGCCGACCTGATCACAACTTTCCGCACCGCTGCCTCGCCTGCGTCTCACAACTCCAATGTGGATTCTCCGTACCCACCGCGTATCTTCAACATTCGGCGCGGGCAACGCGAACGAGCGAAACGTCATCGGCCAGCCATCAGTAGATACGTGACAGTGTCGCGAGCTTCACGCCAGACCTTCAAGGCGCCATATCGGCGCTGAAGTCATACCACCTTGCGAGATTCTTGAAGACAAACGCCCCACGATACTAATGTGCCTAAACCGCGCGGCAAGGGCAGCCACGGTCAAAACGTCCGTCTGCAAACATTTACATAGGATCACGAATGAAAATAGATTACAGTACATGCAATTGGTTCTTCATATCGTATACAGGTGTTATCGCCAGATATCGAGCAAGCAAAGCGTACTGGAAGAAAAAGTAACAAAGGGCTGTGACGACGGCAAATCCGAGAGCGTGTCTCGTGTCGCCGACCCCCATTGTTACCACGTACACAAGCTGAATAACTAAGATCACGGGGATAACTAAAGTTTGGCTGGAGGCCTGCCCGCGAGAGCTTAGCGTGGTGAACGCAAATCCAGATCCGTTCATAAGGACCGCCGAGAGCACAGCCAGCCAAACCAAACTTTTTTGTGCGACATACTTTGATCCTAGCAATAGAATCCAGTAGCTCTGGAACATTACGGCTGACAGCACCACTAGTGCCATGCAACCGAGATATAGGGAATGCGCTCTTAGTATTTGTAGTCGAAGTGGCTTTCCAGAGGGGCTTCGGGCTATATTTGGGAACAAAAGCATCGCTGTTACTCGATCGACGACCAAGAGAATCATTGACAGCCTCGACAAAGCCCCAACCTCGGCAACCGTCCCGCTGTGACCAAAAGTAGTGGCCATTGCCACTGTAATAATTCCCTGAAACTGATAAAAAATCGCGGGCAGCAAGAGCGGAACTAAGATTGCTTTTGTCTTCTGCGTCAGTTCAGCGCGAGCCTCTTCACTGATTTGTACCCGACCGAACCCGTTCACAGTGGCATCGCGCCAATAAATCGCGACGATGGCAAACGTAGCAATGGCGGATGCAGCAAGAACGACCGGCAGCTGAAACTGAGGCGGGATCCAATATACGATCGCGCCGATTGCGCCTAAACGAATTAAATTGCCGAGTGTATTAGCACGGCTCAATTCCCGGACCCTCCGCAGTATGACTAGAATCTGCGTAAGAACGTGAGCCCGTAGCGTGACCAGCACCGACATTGCGGCCAACACCGATGCCACAACGTAGCCACTATTCCACCACGCATGTGTCACGCTCACGTACATCCAGTACGGCAAGATAACAATGGCGGCAACAGTTAGAAGTCGCACTCGTAGCGAATACAGATGCCGTGCGACGACCAGTATCCAACCGCCCTCTCCATTGCGAGTTCCAACCATCGGCAAATAGCAGTGGTTCACGCCGATGTCGCTAAGGCCCGTCCATAGAGTGGTGCAAGCGATCAGAAACGTGTATTGAGCGTACTGGTCTTTGGGCATAACGTTGACAATCAGGAGCCCAGAAGCCCCAGCGACACCCACTCCAATAAATTCGGAGATACTGGCGAAAGCCAACGTCTTTAGAGTCCCAAACGAAATCATGTCCTCAGCCCTTCTTGGGAAAACTGGGTCTGCTCAGGATGGTCTTCGCCACCATTCTGACGTTCAGACCACTGACCCCGCGTTTGGAACGGACCGCAGTCGACAGCATCCGACAACACGCGACCCACGATGCGATGCGTTGGTGCCTCTCTAAGGCCGCCTCGAGTTCGTTGTAGTAGCCCAGCGCCTCATAGTGGTAAGCCAGCCGGCGGGCCTCCCGGGTCGAAGAAATGCACTGAGGCAAGGGTGACAATTGCCGCAAGCGCGCAGCAACCCGATGGTGCACCCCCGCCAAATAGTCGTTCTGCACACCCGGCCGATTCCGGTCCGTCATGCTGCTGTTATGTTTACGGTAGTAGCCGAGCGGCTGCGACAGGCGCACGCCGTAGCCGGCACGGAGGATGATTTGGAATGAGACTTCGTTCTCGATTGGTAATAAGTCTAACGCGGCAATTCTATTGACACATATGGTTGACGTGTTTCCGCCATGACACGGTCCGTCAATCAGGTGGTCGTCCGCATCCACCCACCATTGCCAGTGGTCAATGTACAGCATACCTTTGCGTATTTCAGGGAGTAGTGTGGCCAGTTTGTCTGGAGCGAAATAGTCGTCCGCATCCAGCAGACAGATGTAGTCTCCCGACGCATAACGAATCGCTTTAGTCAAAGACGCACCAAACCCTTCATTCGCCGATCTGTGCACACGGATGCCCGTACCATACCGAGCGCACACGTCGGGCGTCTCGTCCGTCGAGCCATCGTCAATCACCAGAATCTCGAGCTCAGCGTCGCTTACATTATGCTGAGCGAGTGCACTTTCGATCGCTCGCGACAGAAAGCGGCCGTAGTTGTAGCAAAGTATTGCGATTGAGATCTTCACTTCGCCTCCTCAAATAACGCCGAACACCGAACGCCCCTTTCGGCGTATTCGCGCTATGAAACGCCAAGCAGGAAAAGTGCGGGTCGACGCAACGGTTAATCGCCTCGCTAGAAAAAAGCGAGTCAAAATTGTATCTCTGACAAAGTTTGCATAGAAATTATTATCCGCCTCTCCGCGAATAAAATCCTTGTACTTTTTCCCGAAGTTAATCGCTAGATTGATCGTCAATTCACGTGCCTTACATTCTGCCCGATGAGCCGCAGCGGGCGAACGCATTCGCCCTAGAGTCTCGCGAATCTTCCAATATATGTACACGCAAGACAGTGCCGTAATGAAGGCCGTATCACCAGACGAGGTATCCGACTTTGGATGCTTCCTGTAGTGTGCCAGTAGTTGGTCATTTCCGTAGATTATCGAATCAGAGAAAGCGGTATATACGAGCAGCCAGTCACTATTCCCGTGCGGTGCTTCCACAAAGCGATGGCGCTGGAACACGGACCTCCGAATGCACATGCTCGTCGTAGGAATTCCAAGCCCAAATTGGGCAGCGTATTCAAGCATAACCTTGCCCGAGAGAACGCCGTACGGTATCACGTAATCAGGAAATTCGGTCGGCGTATCGGAAAACCAGCGGATAGCTGTGTAGTATAGATCTATGGATGGATAGTTTCGTAAAGCCCCCTCAAAATCTTCGACGTACGTCGACTCCACGTAATCATCGTCCCCGAGAATCATGACGAAATCGGTGTCGGCGTAATCCATGCACAAATTCCAGTTTGCGAACATTCCCACATTACTTGAATTCTTGAAGAATCGCACCCTGTCACTTTTTTTAGATTTAATTATCTCCAAAAATCGATCGTGCGAAGATCCATTGTCAACCACAACGATAGGGCAAGGCACGGTTTGCTTCAAGGCACTATCTAACGCCGCCTCAAAATACTCATCTCGCTCATAAACAGGAATAGCAATAGTAAGCATAGTCAATTTTCGTAGTGAGCACGCGTGCGGCAAGGACACCCTCAAAACCAGCCGACGGTTCGTCTAGCGGACGCTAAAACCTCTTCCGCCGCCTGCTTCCCGGATAGCAAACTTTGATCGCTCCAGAAATAGTCCCATTGACCGAATCGCCCAGCCAAATGAACTCCCTGCTCCACAATCCAGTTTCGAATGGCGTTCCGGCGACTCTCCATTCCTAATTCGAAAACGACGTTACCAAACGGAAGAATCCTGTGATCACGGACAACGATGTCATGCGAGGACGTAAGTCCATTACTGACGAGAAAATCTTCGCAATGTGAAATCAATTCCGCTGAACCACGCTTATTTTTTTTCCGCGGATCAGAGTAGATTTCGAATTGAACGCCACTGCATCCGTCCGGAACGTTTGCTGATGACTTCAGATCGCTACTGTAGACCCGAGCCGGAAAAATATTTTCATCGTACAGATAAACCCATAACTTAGGCAAAGTCATGGGCCTACGGACTCCGAATGAAACAATGTCGACTTGTGTTGCCCAGAGCGTCGTCGATAACTCTCGGATTTCCGCTGGACAATCTCTAATCATGCCCACGAGCTGCGGCAGTGGAATCGTGCTGATTAAATTATCGTAATCATACGTGCTGCCATCTAGACATTGAACGACTTTCCTGCGAGTGTCCACTGAAACAGTATGTTTGCCCGTTAAAATATCCAGTCCAGGCAACATCGGTTCTAGGAAACGACGGTAGCCACCGGCTTGCGGATATCTCATCTCCTCCGCGTAATACCCGTTGCCGGTTTTTTCGGACATCGCCCCAAGCAGAATTTCGTCAGCGGACGCTCTTCGCATACGTCCACCGACCCACTCGAGCCCCAAATTCGTCGGCTCAGTTGCCCAGTATTTGCGCGTATAGCGCGCCGGAAACCTCTCAGCTATTGCGTCACCGTACTGATGCGATAGCCACTCGCCATAATTTGTCGGCGTGATGTCAGGGCGAGAAAAAAAGCCCTTGATCAAATTGATCCGATCTTCGACGGGGATCGGATACAAGTTGTTTTGCACTGGATGCTTAAGCCACGTCTCATTCTCAAGGCACCACGCGTCCGGACTACGAACGTTGAAGGGAGTCTGATCGAAAATAGAACGCACATAACTATCCTTCGTGAACGACAAATGGATAGCGTGATCGAAAGTGAATCCGCCAACCTCGAAGGAATCCGTTAACCCGCCCGCACGATCCCTTGCCTCCAAGACTGTGGCGTCGACACCCGACAGCTTCGCGTGATAAGCCGCAGATATACCAGCAATCCCGCCGCCCAAGACGATAAGTTTCATGTTGACGCTTCCTTCACGTGGCATGAGAGGTGACGGTGATCATACGTGGCCCAAGACCTTCTTGATGCCGGTATCCAAGCTAGTGCGCGGTGTCCAGCCCAAAGCTTTAATGCGGTCGATTTTTGCTTCCGAGAACATTATCTCGTGCTCTCGATAAGGTATCGCGCCGAATGCAAGATGCGTGGTTGAGCCCGATATGCGGTGCACCGTCTCAACGAAATGCTTAACAGACACAGCTCGGCCGCTGCCCAATGGATATTCAGCGAAGTCCGCTTTCACGGACTGGCTGGTCCGCAATAGCAGCAAGTATGCCGAAACGACGTCGTCCACATAAACAAAGTCACGCTCCTGCTCACCACGGGTCAGCGGAAGTTCAGGCCAATTGTTTACACACGCATTTATGACGCGTGCGGTGAAATTTTTCTGGTCGTCCTCAGGACCATACATATGCTCCAACGGGACGTTGATTAACGCCAATCGTTTCTCGTCCGAAAAATACCTGCCCCATTCCAGAAACTGCTTTTTCGAGAGAGCATATTCGCTCACGCACCTATGGCCAACGGCAGCGGAATTCAACGACGTGTCAGTATTCAGAAAGCAATTAACCTTAAAATGTGCCGCTGTTTCCAACAGCCGCACCGGGAACATCGTATTCGCTTCAAGAATCTCGCTGGCATCTTCACCCGCTCTTCCGTAACAGGTTGCAGTATGGACAACGGCGTCGATCTTTCCATGCTTGCGAAACGGAGTAGCTAAGGCGTCCGCATCCACATTAAAGAGGGAAAGGTCTGCCTGTATTCCCCGAATTCGCCGCGTGTCGGAGTGCGCCCGTCGAAGGCCCACCACGGTGTAATTCGCCGCCAACAAGGCCCCCGCCAAACGACTTCCGAGAAACCCGGTGACTCCTGTGAGCAGGATCGTCTTCACCATGCACCTGTTAGAAATCTACGCCGAGAAAACGCTCAATGCTACTGACAGCAAAATCAAGCATTTCTCTGGAAAGACCCGGATACACCCCAAGCCAAAACGTATTGTTCATTACAATATCGGTATTTGTCAGCGCCCCTGATACACGGTATTCACATCTCGACATATAAGGCTGCCGGATTAGGTTGCCGGCAAACAGGAGTCGAGTCCCCACCTTTTGTTGATCGAGATAAGTTAGTAGATCCAGGCGGGATACGGGTGACGTATCCCGCAGCGTTATCGGAAATCCAAACCAGGACGGGTCGCTATCTACAGTTGCTTCGGGGAGGATGACAAATTCCTCGCACGACGTTAGTCTTTCCTTGAGAAAGGAAAAGTTGTGTTTTCTCGCTTGCACGAAATTATCGACTTGATCAAGCTGCGCCACACCGCACGCGGCTTGCATGTCTGTGATTTTTAGGTTGTAGCCGAGGTGCGAGTACGTGTATTTATGGTCATATCCCTCCGGCAAATCACCCAACTGCCGGCAAAACCGCTGTCCACACGTATTATCTTTGCCGGGCGCACAATAGCAATCGCGCCCCCAGTCCCGAAAACTCTCGGCAATTTTTTTCAGCTCGTAGTTGCTGGTGAAAACAGCCCCCCCCTCTCCCATCGTAATATGATGGGCAGGATAGAAGCTCAGGGTGCCGATGTCACCAAACGTGCCGACCTTCTGACCGTTGTAAGTCGAGCCTAAGGCATCGCAACAATCCTCAACTAGCCAAAGTTGGTATTTTTCGCAAATCGCCTTGACGATGCCGAGGTTGTACGGATTTCCCAGCGTGTGTGCAAGCATGATGGCCTTGGTCCTGGGGCTGATGGCTGCTTCAATTTTGCTTGCGTCGATGTTGTAGGTTGGGATATCGACATCGACAAAAACCGGGACAGCGCCGAATTGCAGTATTGGATTTACCGTCGTTGGAAAGCCTGCAGCAACACCAATTACTTCGTCCCCGGGTTTAATCGCACGGTCACCGAGCTTCGGGGAAGTCAGGGTGGAAAAAGCGACCAAGTTGGCGGATGAACCAGAATTCACTGTAATTAAATAGTCGACACCTATGTATTGAGCAAGACGCTTCTCGAATTCATCATTGAACCGGCCAGTGGTAAGCCATCCATCCAGAGAGGCTTCCACCATATTTTTCAATTCCACTGCACCGATAACCTTCCCTGACGGCGGGACGGTGGTTAGTCCTGGCAAGAAGGGCTGCGGCTGAAACGCGTGTCGAGCGTATTCCTCTACCAATTGGGCGATTTCCGCGCGAAGTTCCTGATCTCGGCTCATCTCATTAGCCTTTCATGTATTGATTGATCTGCTCGCTTGAAACGCGACGCATGTCCGCCTGTTCATAGGCTTTGTGCCAGCCACATATCTTTTCGAGCGATTCGTGTAAGTTCCACCTTGCACGCCAGCCCAGCCTGGCTTTCGCTTTAGAGCAATCGAGTTTGAGGTAACTCGCCTCGTGCGGGTGCACTCGGTCGTCCATAACCCAACTGGCCCCGTCGCCCCAAAGCTGTGTCATCCGTTCCGCTATCCATTGGACCGGCTTGGCGTCTTCATCGGCTGGTCCGAAGTTCCATCCCTCGCCATAGTGCGCACCGTCGTCGATAAGCTTTTCAGCGAGCAACAAATAGCCCGACAAAGGCTCCAGCACATGCTGCCAAGGGCGAATCGCATGCGGATTGCGGATTCTCACTGGCTGCTTATTCCGGATTGCGCGCACTAAATCGGGGATGAGTCGGTCTTCGGCCCAATCGCCCCCGCCAATGACATTACCCGCGCGGGCGGAGGCGACGGCAACACCATGGTCCGAGTACCTTGCGGGACTAAAGAACGAGTCGCGGTATGCGGCCGTAACGAGCTCAGCACATCCCTTGCTGTTGCTGTATGGGTCATGCCCTCCCATTCGCTCGCTTTCTCGGTAGCCCCACACCCATTCATTGTTTTGATAACACTTGTCGCTCGTCACTACAACGACAGCGCAGACCGAAGGAGTCGCTCGCACTGCTTCCAAGACGTGAACCGTGCCCATCACGTTGGTGGAATAAGTTTCGACTGGATTGGCGTATGAGTATCGAACCAGAGGTTGTGCTGCCATGTGGATGACCACATCTGGGCCAGCCGCATTGACGGCAGCGACGAGGCGCGGTAAATCGCGGATGTCGCCAATGATGGACGTCATGCCTTCGGCTACCTTACCAACTTCAAACAGGTTCGGCCCATTCGGCGGCGTCAGAGCATAACCGGTTACGTCCGCGCCAACATTCTGCAGCCACAACGAAAGCCAACTGCCCTTAAAGCCGGTGTGACCTGTAAGAAATACCTTGCGACCACGCCAGAATGCCGGATTCATTGCCACACCTTCCAAGGTGCTGCGTTTTTTTGCCAAAGCTCTTCCAAAAGGACTTTGTCACGCAACGTATCCATCGGTTGCCAAAAGCCGTCGTGCTGGAATGCAGCAAGCTGACCGCGCTCAGCGAGCCTTTCCAGAGGTTCCCGCTCCCAGACAGTGGCATCATCGTCCACGAGATCAATCACCCGAGGAGAGAGAACAAAGAATCCGCCATTGATCATGCCACCGTCGCCTTTGGGCTTCTCTTTGAACGAATTGACCCTGGAACTTTCAATGTCGAGAGCGCCAAACCGGCCTGGCGGGTAAGTCGCTGTGAGCGTGGCGTCAACGCCAACCTCCTTATGGAATTTAATGAGTTCAGCGATATTTATGTCGCCGACTCCATCTCCATAGGTAAAGCAAAACGCGTCTTCTTGTGCGACGTATTGCTTGACGCGCTTTAGGCGGCCGCCTGTCAAGGTATTCTCCCCCGTGTCAACAAGCGTAACTTTCCACGGCTCGGCGTACCGGTGATGAACCTCCATGCCGTTTTTTGCCATATCGAATGTAACGTCTGACATGTGAAGAAAATAGTTCGCGAAGTACTCTTTAATCACGTACCCTTTGTATCCACAACAGATAATGAAATCACTGATACCGTGATGAGAGTACATCTTCATGATGTGCCAAAGGATGGGCTTCCCACCAATTTCGACCATTGGCTTAGGCCGCACAGCCGTCTCTTCGCTCAGTCTAGTTCCCAATCCGCCCGCCAAGATTACTGCTTTCATCTGTCACTCCGTCATCTTGAACTTTCAGACCAATCGATTAAAATAAGCTTATCGACTCCGCTCCGCGGGAAGATCGCTTTCATTAACGCGTCGACTGCCTAACTATCGCTTTTTTCTCTGCGGTTTCGTGCAGCTCCCGGTAGTCGGAGTAGGCGCGAGCAAGACCTTCCTTCAGCGTAATACAAGGCTTTACGCCGAGTGTCGTAATACGAGTAACATCCAGCAGTTTTCGGGGCGCACCATCGGGTTTCGTAGCATCGAAGTCGATTTTCCCACCGTACCCCACCACCTCACGGATCATCTCCGCGACCTCGCGAATGCTGATATCACGGCCCACGCCCACATTAATATGCGATTGCATTGAATCCGTATAGGCATCAAATGCAGATCTATCGATCTCCATAACATGAACCGAAGCGTCCGCCATATCATCCACGTACAAGAATTCGCGACGAGGTGTCCCGCTACCCCAAATTGAGACCATGGAATCCCCATTTATTTTGGCTTCGTGAAAGCGGCGAATCAGCGCTGGAATGACGTGACTGTTTTCCGGATGGTAGTTGTCTCCGGGGCCATACAAATTGGTCGGCATCACGCTTCTATAATCGACGCCATGCTGTCGGTTATAGCTTTCGCACAGCTTGATGCCGGCTATCTTGGCAACGGCATATGGCTCGTTCGTGGGCTCCAATTTTCCGGTAAGCAGCGCATCTTCCCGCATCGGCTGGTGCGCCAGCTTCGGATAGATGCAGCTCGAACCCAGAAATAGCAGCTTTGGGACGCCGGCGCGCCATGCCTCATGGATCACATTGGTTTCGATCATCAGGTTTTCATAGATGAACTCAGCCGGGTAAGCGCTGTTGGCGTGGATGCCGCCGACTTTCGCCGCAGCCAAATACACCAGATCAATCTTTTCCGCCTCGAAGAACGCTCGCACCTGTGCTTGGCTTGTCAGGTCCACCTGCTCACGCGTGCGCGTCACGAGGTTGTTATACCCTCTGGCACGGAGCTTACGAACGATGGCGGAACCGACCATACCCCGGTGGCCCGCAACATAAATTCCTTTTTCCAAGTAGGACATCATTGGCTCCGCTGCATTACTCGTGATAGTCGTACGCCGCATAGCCGTGATGCTTGACAAGCTCGTCGCGGCGAGCCGAATCCCAATCCGCCTGCACCATTTCTTTCACGAGATCTTCGAATGACGTCGTCGGCGTCCACCCAAGCTTTTGTTTGGCCTTGAGCGGGTCGCCCAACAGGGTTTCGACCTCGGTCGGACGGAAGTAACGTGGATCGATCCGCACGATCACTTGCCCAACCTTCAGCGGGCTGGCATCGCCATCATTTCTTAGCACAGTGCCGGTTTCGTTCACGCCGTTGCCACCCCACTTGATGATGATGCCCAGCTCGGCGGCCGCCGCATCAACAAAGTGGCGCACGCTGTACTGGATGCCAGTAGCGATGACAAAATCTTCTGCGGTATCTTGCTGGAGCATGAGCCACTGCATATGCACGTAGTCGCGTGCGTGGCCCCAGTCCCGCTTGGCGTCCAAATTGCCCAAGTACAGTGTTTGCTGCAGGCCTAATTTGATTCGCGCGATCGCCCGCGTGATCTTGCGCGTTACGAATGTCTCGCCGCGCTGCGGGCTTTCGTGATTGAACAGCACGCCGTTGCAAGCGTACATGCCGTACGCCTCACGGTAATTAACAGTGATCCAATACGCGTAGAGCTTTGCAACCGCATACGGGCTACGCGGGTAGAACGGCGTGCTTTCTCTTTGCGGAGTTTCTTGCACCAGCCCATACAGTTCGGACGTGGACGCTTGGTAGTAACGCGTCTTCTTCTCCAGGCCGAGGATGCGAATGGCTTCAAGAATACGCAACGCGCCGATGCCGTCGGCATTCGCCGTATATTCGGGTTCTTCGAACGATACCCCCACATGGCTTTGCGCAGCAAGGTTGTAAACCTCATCCGGTTGAACCTGCTGAATGATGCGGATCAAGCTAGTGGAATCGGTCAGGTCACCGTGGTGCAGAATGAACTTCCGGCCGATTTCGTGGAGGTCCTGGTAAAGGTGATCGATTCGGTCGGTGTTGAACAGCGACGTGCGCCGCTTGATACCGTGCACTTCATATCCCATATCGAGTAAGAGCTCTGCGAGATACGAGCCATCTTGGCCAGTAACGCCAGTAATCAGTGCGACTTTGCGAATCATGACCTGATTTCCCCCTAGAGTTTTGCGAGTCGCGCCATGCGGGCAGTGGCCGCCGTGCTACGTTATTTCAGTGAACTTGCGTACGAGTAGTAGCCCGAGTAGTAAGCGCCATAACCAAATCGGCGCTGCGGAACATCGGTGAACACCACGCCTTTCAGAGCAATTCCGTTGTTGCGAAGCCGCTTCATCGTCTCGCCAATCTCGGCTATCGAGTGTTGACCATGCCGAACCACGAGAAGTGTCGTTGCCGCATATTTGCCGATCAACGTTGAGTCAGTCACTGCAAGCACCGGCGGCGTGTCGACAATCACGATGTCGTAGCGACTCGATAAGGACTCGAGCATCGTCTTAAATCGCTCGGTCATGAGCAGCTCTGCGGGATTTGGCGGCAGCGTTCCCTTGGGCAGGATGTCAAGACCCGGTAGCACGTCACGCAGTACCGAGCTTTCTATGTCTGCGCCAGCAATAGCGTCGGACAACCCAGGATGACGTCGGACGCCAAATTTTGAATGCACGTCGCCGCGGCGCATGTCTCCGTCAATGAGCAGAACGCGCTTGCCCCCCGCGGCCACAACCGCCGCCAAGTTTATGGACACAAACGACTTGCCGACCTCGGGACGCGGACCGGTGACCATCACAACGTTGTTCGATATATCCAGCGCAGAAAACTGCAGCGCCGTGCGAAGACTACGCATCCCTTCAATGGCGACGTCTTCCGTCGCGTGAACGGCCAAAACGTTCTGCGCCTGGTGACCGCGCGTGACCGCTTGTTGCAAACTGACCTGCTGTACGCTGTGCGGCACCACAGCGTACACGGGCACGCCAAAAGCCTGTTCGATCACCTCCGAATGTTCGACGCCGCCAAAGAGCAGCTTGCGAGCAAACGCCGCGACCACGCCCAGCAAAAGACCCAAAATGGCGGACAAGCTGATCATCATGAGCTTGTTTGGCCTAATTGGACTCTCTGCGACCACCGCGTAGTCCACGACGCGCACGTTGCCTACCTGTCCGGCCTTGACGATGCGCAGCTGCTGCGCGCTGTTCAATAGATTTGTGTAGAGTTCCGTATCGACTCGCACATCGCGCAGCAAGCGCAATGCGGTCTGCTCTGTGTCCGGTAACGTCGACACACGATGGGTCAGGTCGTCCTGGACGCGTTGCAATAAAGCGAGTTGCGAATTCAAGGCGGCGACCGATGGATGCGCGTCTGCGAACGTTTGCTTCAATACATCCCGCTGCTGCTGCAGCGCGAGAATCTGGGTCTTTCCATCGACTATCTGCTGCAATAGCAACTGGCTTTCGGCACTCAGGTCGACGGTGCCTTGTTTATTACGGAACGTGTTGTAGCGCTCCTCAGCTTGGTCGAGTTCCTTGCGAAGTTGCGGCAATTGCTGGTCGAGGAATGTCAGTGTGTGTTCAGCCTCCGCAGATTTACGATCAATGTTTTGCTTCACGTACTGCTGGGCAATCGTGTTGACGATCGCCGCGGTGCCCTGGCTATCCGCACCATCGAGCGCGACGCCGACCACACCGGATTGCTTCGTTTTCTCCGCGATAACCAGAGCCTTTTGCAGGTTAGTGATAGCGGCTAATGTGGAGTGTCTTGCCAATACAAACTGGGTGCGTGGTCGCGCGGTAAGCGTATCAACCTTCAATGCGATTTGCCCGCCGGGAAGCACGCCAGTCGATTGCTCTCCAACGCGACCACGGAGCACAACAGCGCCGCCCGGGCCACTTAGCTCGTACGCTCCATCGGGCCCGCTGGTCAGGACAAATGGTGTGCCGACCCAACCTTTCGGGACATCGAATTGCGATATGGCAATGCGTTCACCGCCCCATGCGAAGCTGGACAGCCCAAACAGTGGCCGAGCCAGTCCATCGCCGCCCGCCCGACGAGCCAGCGGTGCTCCTATCGCTGGGAAATAGCGGGGAGACGCAGATATGTCCAAATGCAACTGGCGCACGGTCTCTCCAACGACAAGCCGCGAACGGATCAACTCTATTTCCGCGGCAGCCGTCGCCTTTGTGTCAAATATCGACGCGAGGTCGCCGAGCGCACCCTTTGCCGAACTACTACTCTCTTCAACCTGTACGACCGCATCGGCTTGGTACACGGAGGGTGCGGTAACAGCATATAGGGTGCCGAGAACTAGAACGACCGCAGCGATCGCGATGATCATGCGCCAGCGCTCGACAACCACCGCGAGGTAGTCGGACAAGTGAATCTCGTCCCCAGCGGACGGATCGATGTATTGGTTTTCGGGTATGGAAGCCATGCAAGTCAGGGAGTCAGTCGAACCATTGCTTTAAGCCAGTGCACAACACCGGCCTCGATTTGCGCGAGTGATTCCTCGAAGACCGGCCGCGCCTGCCGGTACGGGTCGATCACGTCAAGACTTTCGTGCTCGACCAGGCGATACACTCTTCCTTTTGCAAAAACAAAGCTCGCTTCAATCCTCCTCCTCTGCGCTTGCGTCATCGTCAACACCAACTGCGCGGTGCGAACCTGCTCGAGACTCAATCCCATCGCGACATGATTGCCTATGTCAATGCCGCGCTCTGCCATCAATTCGATTGCGGTCGGGTCCGCACCGCGTCCAACCAGCGCACCAAGTCCAGCGGATACCACCCTAGTACCCGAAAGGTGTCTGGCCAGCAGTCCCTGCGCCATCGGACTGCGGCAAACGTTGCCTTCGCACACGACGAGAATGCTCCCAATCATTTCGTCACAATCGCTGCAGTAATGCCCGCACTGAAGGCCGGCAACAACAGGCTAAGTACGCGGTTAAAGCGAACCAGACCGTTGCCGTCCACATAGACGACATCGTTCGGCTGTAGCTCGAACTGATTCGCGAGCATCATCGAAACTGGCGAGTGCGCATCGAGATGAAAGATTTTCGGTATGCCATCGTGGGAGTCCCGAATCACGTAGAGCTGGGCAGCATCAGCACTCGCGGTATTGATACTGCCGGCCTGTGAGAGTGCATCGCTTAACGTCAGCTTGCCGTTGTTCAGAGGCAGCGCGGTAACTGGCTTGTTGACTTCGCCCATTACGAACGCGCCGTTGTCTTCGCGTGCGATCACGCGCAACAGATCACCGTTCTTCAAAAGGATGTTTGAAGGGTTCTCCCCGCGAGCGAGCATCTGTGACAGGTTCAGCTGGTACGACACACCATCACGGACCAGAATCATCCGGCTTTGGTCTGCGGTCTGATTGAAGCCTCCAGCTCGGCTGATCGCCTCATACAGCGTCATCGGAATATCGTTGACTGGCTGCGTACCGGGGGTATGCACTTCACCGTCAACGTAGACCTGACGAGCTCGGTAAGACGCGACTCGCACGGTCAATTGCGGCCTAACAAAAACCGTCGAAAGTTTGTCGTATAGCTCATTGCGCACTTCGTCCACACGGCGCCCGGTCGCACGCACGTTACCGATGTAGGGAAACTGCACGTTGCCATCGCTATCGATCACAAAGCCTTGCGGTGGGTCAGACGGACGACTTGTCGCCTGCGTCTGCGCGCCCTGCGCCGCCGCCAGTTCTGGGTGGTCCCAGACGATGATCTGCAGCACGTCGCCAACGCCGAGTCGATACGCGTCAGCTTTGGCGTACAGCGCCCGCGCCTGCTCCGCGCTCTGTTGCGCAGCCGCATCCTGCATTCGTTTTATAAGCGAAAGATCGATGTTCGTGATTGGAATTTGCATCTCGATGGCCGGCGTGGCCTTGTCGCCGCTTGTCACCTGCAGCGTCGCCGATCGTGGCATCTTCATCCCCGGCGCCACAACACAGGCCGACAATGCGGCACACATCGCCATGCCTGACAGACAGCGCACAGCGTGCCGGCGACAGCGCGCTACATTGGACCCGAACAACTCGCTTGCCAATCCCATTAGATCTACCTCGTATTACGTTCAATCCGTCGCCAATGCGTCGATGCGCATCGACATTCGGGTACAGCTCGAACACTTTTTGCAGTGCTCGCCAGCGAGCCTCGATCCTCATTGAAGATGTCGCCTCGACATCGCGCAAGGTTTTTGCAAAACGGCATCCTGCTCAAATAGACATGAACATCTCAGCCGCCCTTTCCTTTCACACCATGCTACGTGCCACCCTTACCGCTCGTCGCGTCCGTGCCGCCACCGCTCGGAATACGTGAGGCCGCGCCGGCCGCAATCGCTGCGCTAGTGAGCGTGGCGGCTCACAGTGTGCTTGTCCTTGTCGTCTGCGTAATTCATTCAGCATGACCGTTGTCGTGACGCATCAGTACGCATTGCTGTGGACCAGGCCCTTCACGAGCGTCGCCGCTACGATGCGCATGTCAAAGCCAAACGACCAGTTGCGCAGGTAGTACAAGTCATATTCGACGCGCTGCTGCATCTTCTCCACGCGGTCGGTTTCCCCGCGCAAGCCGTTCACCTGAGCCCAGCCCGTGATGCCCGGTTTGATCCGGTAACGATGGATGTAACCATTGACGACCTTCTGGTACAGGTTATCGTGCTCAAGCGCGTGTGGACGTGGGCCAACGACCGACATCTCACCACGCAGCACATTAAAAAACTGCGGTAACTCGTCCAGACTCGTCCGCCTCAGGAACCCACCTACATTCGTAATGCGCGGATCTCCCTTCATAGCTTGCGTCACCACACCCGTTTTTTCAGCATGTACTCGCATCGTGCGGAACTTATAAATTTTGAACACGCGCCCGTCCGCTCCTTTGCGGTATTGCGTAAAGAACACCGGGCCATTCGACGAAAGCTTCACCATGATGGAAATGACCGTCAGTAACGGCGTCAGCACAAGCAATGCCACGGCTGCAAACACACGATCAAACAGTTCCTTCTGCGCCAGCGCATGCGGCGGCAGCGGCGACGCCATCAAATTGATCGCAGGCGCACCTATCAGATCGATCATGCCGGCATCAAACAACGCCACGCTGCGCACATCCGGAATGAAACGGATGTTCACGAGGTCATCTCGAAACTCTTTCACGAAGCGCAAGATCGTCGTCTCTTCAGACAGCGGCAATGCCAGCCAGATCTCTTGCACACTATTGCTTCGCACGTACTCCGAAAACTTATGAAAATCGTCAAACCTCGGCACGCCCGCTGGCACAGCGCCCGAAACCGGACGCACGTCGAACATCGCCGATGCACGAAAGCCACTAGACGGCGATGCCTCAACCTTCCGTACTACGTGTTGACAATGTGCACCACAGCCGACCACCGCCACGTTGCGCAAGTTCATGCCTGCGTAACGCACGCTGCGCAGTATCGAATACGTCGCCAGTCGCGACGCGATCAATGCACCACCGGTAATCGCCGTCCAATATACGAGCCACAGGCGCGATATGGAGTCCGTGCGATGCAGCGAAAACATCAACACCAGACCACAGGCCTGCATCACCACCCATGCCAGCGACACCTTACCAATCAGCCGCAACATCGAACGGCCGCGCCATGACTCGTACAGACCAAACACCGGAAACGACGCCAGCGAAAACGCCACCGCAAACGTAATGAACGCCCCATCGAGTCGACTTTGCACGAGGCTCTCGAAGCGGATGTGCGATGCCAGCACAGCTCCAGCGACAATCAGAGCGACATCCACAAGTCGTGCCATTAACGCCTGTATCCCGAGCATTTAGCGATTTCCCCGCCTAAAGTTGCACTGCGTCACGCGCGACCGTACGTATCGTCAAATCGGACGATGTCGTCCTCGTCGAGATACGATCCCGACTGCACTTCAATCAGTTCGAGTGGCAGCTTGCCCGGGTTCTCCAGACGATGCGTTACGCCGAGTGGAATGAACGTTGATTGGTTTTCGCTAAGCATGAATTGCTCGTCGCCACGGGTGACTAGCGCCGTGCCACTGACCACAATCCAGTGCTCCGCGCGGTGATAATGCAATTGCAGCGACAAGCGTCCGCCCGGATGCACGACGATCCGCTTGACCTGAAAGCGCTCTCCATGGTCGATCGCGTCGTAGTGTCCCCACGGGCGCCGTACCTTCCGGTGCGCATCCGCCTCCGGCGCTTGCTGCCCCCTGATCCGGTTGACCAGGCGCTTGACGTCCTGCACTCGCGAACGGTCCGCGACCAGAACTGCGTCCGCGGTCTCAACGACGACTACGTTGGTTACACCGAGGCATGCCACCAAACGCCCTTCCGAATGCGCGAAGCTCGACGTCGCGTCTTCGAACACGACCCGTCCGCGCGCGACGTTGCCATCAGCATCCTTGTCGAGCGCATCCCACACCGCATCCCACGAACCAAGGTCGGACCACCCCGCTTCGAGTGGCACTACCACACCCGGTGCAAGCGCCTCGTTCGATCCGAGGCGTTCCATCACTGCGTAGTCGATCGAGTCAGACGGCGACTGCCTGAAGGCGTCAGCGCCCGGCCGGAAGAATCCGTCACCAGTCGCGCCCTGCGCGTGAGCCAACATGCACGCGTCATACATCGCCGGTTGCAGCGTTTTGACGGTGGCAAGCCACACGCTTGCGCGCACGATAAAAATTCCGCTATTCCACCAGTACTGTCCCGACGCGAGATACTGTGCAGCCAACTCCGCAGCCGGCTTTTCCACAAAGCGCCCGATTCGATGTGCACCAGCGCCAAGAACCGTACCAAGCTTGATATAGCCAAAGCCGGTATCGGGCCGCGTCGGCGGTACGCCGAGAGTCGCAATCGCGCCGTCCTGAGCATGCAGCACAGCGAGCGCAATCGACCGCTGGAACGCGGATACGTCGGCAATCGCGTGATCCGCCGGCATCGCAACAACGATCGCATCCTCACCGTCCGCACATGCAGTCGCGGCGGCAAGCGTTAGCGCCGGCGCCGTGTCACGGCGCACCGGCTCGACCACGATGCGCGCGTCAATGCCGCTCGCACGAAGCTGCTCCGCTGTCACGAACCGGTGCTCGTCACCGCATACGACAATCGGCGCGCTGACGACGCCTGCTTCGGCCGGAAAACCGTTCATCCGACGCACGGTGGTCTGGAGCAACGAGTCAGGTCCCAGTAAGCCAATCAGCTGCTTAGGATATTGTTCGCGCGACATCGGCCACAGCCGAGAACCTGATCCGCCCGCCAACACAACGGGAGCGAGACGCACCGTCGCCTGAAGTGCCGCTCCAGCAAGCTTCTCTCTAGTCGGGACTGACTGATCAGCGCCGCCGCAATGGTCAAATTCACTTGTCAACGTTTCCACTATCAGTAGTCCTATTCGTACGTTTGACAACACCACCGACGAGCAGTTGAACTTTCCGAACGACTGCGTCTACCGCCGCCTGTAGCTACGACGGCTCACCTTGCACCTGCCCGCGGCTGCGCATACGGTACTCGGACGGCGTAAGCACCATGCGTTTGCGAAAGATCTTCGCCAGGCGGTCGCCGTTAATCCAACCGCAGCGTTTTGCGATCTTGTCAATTGGCAAATCAGTCTCCACGAGCAGCCGCGAAGTCATTTCCAGACGCGCCCGCAGCAGGAATTCAGACGGTGTCACACCCATCTCATGTTTGAAGCAGCGCAGAAAGTTACGCTCGCTCATTGCGACAACGCGTACCGCGTCTCTCACTGCGAGCGGCCGTTCACAATTTTCCTGCAGCCATCGTGCGGCCGCCCGCACCTTTGCGGCCGGCGTCACTCTGCCGGCATCCGACAACAACGAAGTTAACGTAGTGGTGCCACTTAACGACAGGCGCCCGGCTATCTCCCGCGCGACGTCAATGCCAAGGTCGCGTTTGACCAGGGTCAACGCTGTCTTCGCCGGCTCGTAGCGATCTTCGACGTCGTACGTATCCTTTCCTACGCTCGCCGCACGCTGCTGACGCGAACTTGCCTGGACGCGCGGCTGTCCAGAGCTATCGACGCCAGCAGTCTGTAGCAGCATCCGCCCTTCACCGATCGGCTTGACCACCTCGCTGAGCGGCAAGACCTCGCGCAGCCAACTGATTACACGCTCGTCATGAGCCGCGAGTTGCGCCCCCGCTCCGTCTGCAATAAACAGCGCATCAAAGCCGCTAGCATTTTGCGCATCGCACGCGTACGTCCATACACTGATGGATGATGAACATGCCACGCCACCACCCTTACCCGAGTACAAGCGGACGTCATACAAGGCCGCGTCCTTCGACCGCGCGACAGAGATCTCATTGGCCATCTGGAACACTTCCGGAATCAGTCCAGCGCTAAGCAAAGAGAATCCTTCGAACAGTACGACGCCGATGCTTCGACCGAGACGCGCTTGCCCGTTCCCCGCGGCGAACACCCCTCGCTCATCTGGATTGTCAAGGCCAGCGTGCCCCATGAAGCTCCCGTAGACGTTAAGCGGTTTGAAGATGACTTATCAGCGATGAAAATCTTTTGCCGTTGCAGCGCATCATACATAGACCGCCAATTGGCGTAATATGGCTGACGGAAACGGCCAACATGTTGGCGGATTAGCTCACGAGCCCTTGGTTGGCGGATCAGGTCAAGCGCTCTCTAGCGCCTGAATCTTCCGAACGTACAACATCCAGAAACGGTTCGGCTGGCCGTTGCCCGTGCAAAGGCAGATGCATTGCACTCTTGAAATTATCTTCGGCACCACAGGAGAGTCACGCTGCCCACGCAGGGGCGCCCCGGGGCGGAGGCCTTTGGGTAAGGCAGGCATTTCGCGGGGTAGCTGATTGGCTGGAGTTTTTTTGCACCGCCAGGCGCTCAGCAACGAGAAAGCCGTAAGCCGCTATGCATAGCGTCGCGCGGTGATGAAGACCGCGCCAACTGCGTCCCTCGAAATGCCCCAGGCCGAGTTCCCGCTTGAGTTCCGGGTAATCGCGCTCGATGCGCGACAGCGCTTTCTGTTTGATCCAGGCGGCATCCTTTGCGCCCACCGGTCATGCCCATCTATGGCTAGCGGGGCAAATGGCCGCCAAAATACGCTTGCGTATTGGGATGAACGGTTGAGTCGGCGATGATTTCTTCCGGAGTCGCCCAACGGTAGGCGGTGTGCTGGGTGTTGGGCAGACTTTCCAATTCAATCGGACCGCGCAGCTTGTAACCGAGCACGACGTAGTGAGTCGAGATACCGGGTTGCCCACTAAAATTATCTTCGTACAGGTGCTCGTACACCCCTATGAGATCGGCTTCGGTACGTTCGACATCTACGCGACCGAGTTCATCGCGTGCAATCCGGCGAAAGGCGTCGTCGAGGCGTTCGTTCTTGCGGATGCGGCCGCCCGGGACGAACCAGAATCCCTGGGCGGGTTTATTGACTCGGTGTCCGAGAAGATAACCGCCCACTTCGTTCGGGATGAGCAGGTCGATGGCAACCAAAGGGGTTGCGTCGACAGTTAGCAGAAACCTATTGAATGGAAGCATCATAACGTTGCCCGAAATACGGCTTAAGATAGAAAGACGGAAGCGCAATACGACGCGATACCAACTGGAAGCGCGAAAACCGCGCACCATCGCATTTGCGTCAATACGCTTCGCCAGGCAAAGTCCATTGACCGGCTCACACGCCGCGAACGGAACTCAATACGAACGAGTCTGTTGACATGTTGTGTCATGGCCCATGTGGAATAGAGAAGGCCGAACATCAAATAAACAATGATCCACGCAAAGCAAATTCTGAAAAGCATCGAAAAGGCGATACCCATACAAGCTCCCTGCTATGTTCCGCTCAACGGAGCGAGCGGCTTCCCAACTCAGTTCATCGCGGATAGCCACGAGTGGAGCCAGACGACGCAATGTGCAATTAGCGTTACCGTCTGGTATCAGCACACGAGAAAGCGCCCTCGCCCCTGTCGCATGAATGGCCGCATAGAGCAAAGCCGCTGCATCAGTTGAACGCGGAGACGCGGGGGACGGAATATGCCATCTTTGATCTTGTTGCGTCCGCTGAAATATTGAAGGATTTCGCCAATTGAGTGAAGTCTCGATGCAAGATCCACATGAAGAATTTTCAATTGAGCGAGCTAGCGAAACCAGAAGGTACTCGCATCCGGCAGAGCCGCATTCGCCAATATGATGTCCGATTCGGACACTCGATATCGATTTTTTAATCGTTCTATAGGATCGACCCCAGCGATCGAGCCTCTCTATCTAGTTAGCACCCCCGACATCGCAACGATGAAAGATGTGCATAGGTATCCTCAGGTAGATTTGCCCCATGAACTGGGGGTCTGCAAGGCCGGATGCTGCAGCGTCCGGGGAGGGTGTATGCCGACGTGCCCGAGCTACCCACGCTGTCCCGTATACCGTTTGCCACCAGAGGTCGTCGTGTCCGCGCATACGATTTGCGCTAAACCGACCATTTCCATGATGCATAGCCGACGCTGAATGACATTGCCACTCCACACCAATTCGATCGCGTAGCAGGAAAATGGCGGCCTACTCCACATTTTTGGCGGAATAGACATTCGCCCCTCATATAGGATCAAGACGATGCGACAGGCATGCGCACAACGCCTCTCTCTCGCTATCATCGCTGACTCGGAATGACCGGCTTCGAGGCGCGCCTGGAGTGCCTGCAATCCCGCTAACGCACCTCACCACGCTGTCGGAGTAGATGCGCTGCGACAAACACTTTCTCGTTTCTATCCCGATCGCCCCGCCCATGACCATTAAGGTTCAGCATACACAGATTCGCGACGTCAAGCTGATCGAACCACATATCATCAGCGATGCCCGCGGCGCGTTCTTCGAGAGTTTCGACCAAAGTGAATTCGAGGAAAAGGTAACGCGCGGCTACACCTTCACGCAGGAGTATCACACCGTGTCAGCGCGCCACGTGCTTTGCGGCCTGCATTATCAGATCCAGCGTCCGCAGGGCAAACTGATCCGGGTCGTATCAGGTGAAGTGCTCGACGTGGCGGTCGACCTGCGGCGCTGGTCGATCACCTTCGGCCGATGGGTCAGTGCACAACTATCGTCGGCCAATTGTCATCAACTGTGGATTCCACCCGGCTTCGCACATGGCTTTCTGGTGTTATCAGAAGTCGCGGAGGTGTTGTGCAAGGCCACCGAGCGACGCAGTCCCGAGCATGAACGCACGTTGCGGTGGGACGACCCCGACGTCAACATTGCATGGAATCTCGACGGCGGCTCGATCCCCGCCGCCGGGGATGCGGACGGTGTGAGCTTTAGCATGGCCGAGGTCTACTGATGGTGGCCGCGCGATGCCACTTCCCGCTCAGATTAGTTCGAAACGAAAGCCGGTCCGAAGCAACCCGACCGCCGTTAAGTTCGGTCTGACATGCGTCCAGTAAGCAACTGCGATGGACATTACTCTCTCAAGGGACACCCGTCTGTCCGATGATGGCAAGCTAATCCGCTTCATCGCGGTATGGCGGGGCCGTTCGGTGCAGTGCGCCATCTCGATCGAAGCACTCGAGGAACACTTCTGGGCTCCAGATCGTGCCGACAGCGAGCGATTGTCCAGGACATACTGGGACGGGCGCATTCGCATTGCCGCAGCAGTCGAAAGACGACTTCTCCGGAATGGTTCAGAGCCAATAGTTATCCTTACCAAGCACTTTTCGCGATGACGCGACTTGCAAGTAACACACCGCCGGATGCACTGCGGAATCAGTCCGCGCCCGCCAACGTATTAGTCTATTCGGCCACACATCACCGCTATCGGAAAACCGTATGTAGGATGCCCTCCAAAGAGAACCGACTCGAAGGCGGGAGGAGGTCACTTATCTTCGGGGGACGTTCGGATGGCAGATTTTCCGGATCGCTATGACCGGCATTGGGCGCAATCTCAACTCCTGGCGAATGATTGTGCCGTGAAACGCATCGGCATTGTCCTGTTTGACGGCTTTGCGTTGCCTGATGCCGCCGCGGTCGCGGAGATTTTCCAGTCAGCAAATGCGCTCGGCGAGACCACCCGGAGTTGCGCCGTACGATACGAGGTCTGCCTGTTATCGGCCGCCGGCGACAGGATTTCAAGTTCCTCGTCTGCCTTTGTCTGGACTGAGGGGATTGACGCGCGCCATGATAGGAACAAATTCCACGCACTGTTCCTATCCGGTGGCACAGGTGTGAAAACCGCGCTGCGAGATGAAACGCTAATCAACTGGCTGCGACACATTTCCTCTGATGCGGAGCTGATATTTCCGATCGCCGAAGGACGCCTGCTGCTCGATATCGCCGGATTGGGACTCGCTGCCGGCGAACCACGGCGCCGCGAGCGCTCCCCTCAAATGTCGCGCAACGGTTTGAGAGCCCGGCTGTCCCCCGACACCACCGATCCACTGCAAGCTGCACTAGCGGTAGTCGAAAGCGACCTCGGCGCCGAAATCGCGCGCCAGATCGCCAGTGGTATTGATCCGCAGTTGGAAACGCGGTTCACAGCGATCCTTCGCAAGGGCGCGTCAAACGAAGTTAGCGAAAAAATCCAGACCTCAGCGCGGTGGCTCGAGATGAACGGCGACCGCTCAATCACGATCGATGAAGCGGCAAAGGTTGTCGCAATGAGCACGCGCAACTTCTTACGACGTTTCAAGACGGAAATGGGTGTGACGCCGTCCGACTACCTTTTGTTCGTGCGACTGGACATGTGTTGCCGCCTGCTGGCTGAAACCAATCTTCCAGTAGACAAGGTCGCGCGACGTTGCGGTATCGGCAACGGTGGGCGACTGTCAAAAATCTTCCGCAGATATCTCGGGACGACTCCGACCGAGTATCGCGCGATTAAGCGCCGGTCGATCGAGTCGGCGTAGCGGCCCGGCAAGCGCCTGCGTCGGGCGAACCTCGGGACGATCGTAACGGCGCGCCCCCAGGGATTGCCCGTTATTCGAAGCCGAGCCGATGACTCAGAATGGGTGCGGAGAAAAGTGCGATGGTGCACCCGAGAGCCTTTCCTTCGAACTCAGGAAGCGCAACACGCACACGGTACAACTGCGTTAGTAAATCGAATAGTTGCGGAATACAGTACAGCACCGCTACAGCAATGAAGCATTTTTCAAGAATCGCGATACGCCAGCCTTTCGAGAACGCGACGGCTGCAGCAATGACCCTCAATACGCCAAATATCACGAGCGCACCCACCGCAGCCTGTTCGCGAATCAAATACGCTGGAAGATATTCATCCATTGTTTTCGTGTCTCCATGACATGGTCCGAAACAGAAGCGGATTGATCGACTGCGGCGCCGCCAAATGAAAAGTCGTGGCGACAAGTTTAAAAACGAGTCGACAAGAGTTTATTTTCCAGTCGGCTACATGATTGACTTCTCGATTCCTTATTTCCGCTACTACCGTGACATTGATTTTATGGTTTTCTTTGGATAACCAATGTTCGACCGTGTACGTGTAAATGAATGCTCTGACGGGCGCTTAGCGGCATCATCGGCCACTGCGTATTACATAGTACGTAGCTCTTTCCAGCCCGATTATTGAATGACCGAATCCACCATCATGTTGGCGGATGCAGCGGAACCTCACGGGAAGCGTACTGCCTTGAGCACACACGGTCCGCCTGCTGCAGGATGTCGTGACTAGAGCGTTTCAGGCACTTTCTGTTCCGCTTACCTTACTGCGACGGAACCAGGCGAACATCAGGCAATCCTCGATGTGCCAAGGAACCTAATCAGCCCGGGAAGATTGGCCGCACATGCGATGAAGATCTCTATTACCGCCGGCGACTTGAAGTCGAGACGCACGCCACTGAAAAACGCGCCTGCGACCGTCTTCGCGTCAGGCCTTCTTTGCGAGGCCCACGTTCCACGTTCCGCCAGATATTGCGCGCGGCATGCAAGTGACACGCGCTGCAGCCAGTCGGCTTCGTACCCGTTTAACTGCAACCAGAGATGTGTAGATTCGACAACGTGTTCGGTCGTGAGCCATCGTCCAGTCTTATGACGCATTGCCAATTGCGAAGCAACGAGATAGGTCAGCAGTTCCGTGCGCGCAAGCAAATCGAATTCAAGCAGCCGAATCATGGTGAATTAGGTGTGTAGATGGAGTCGTCCCAAGACCGATACTCCTCCGTCCTGCTACACCGCTTTCGCCAAAACATTGGCTGATTCCGTCGATATGAAATCAGGCCTGGGGTGGATGGATCGCTGGCGCGCCGGGCAAACCTTTCTCATTTCATGGCGGAAAAACCAACGGGCTTCGGCGCATTTCGGTGTCGCATTCAGCCAATTCCGTGACCTTGTCCGCCACTATGATCACCGTCAATTCGAGTCAATCTATGATCGTGCATGGCCATCTCAGGGGCTGCCCCACGTATCGGCCGCTGAGATTTAGCCCGCCGCCCGCATGGGACGAGCGGGCATTTTTTGTTGAGAAGTACCGGGCCAGTGACGTATCGTGATTTTCTATAAAATTGTCCAGGACGGACTTCTACGTAATCTTGACTGCTGCGATTGTGGAATACGAATCGCTGTGGCGCCCCAAAGCATGGATGTGCGCAAGCAACTCCGCGCTGCCAAGTGGCTTCTCGAGGCAAATGTTTGCGCCGCTCTCCAGTCCTGAGACGATCACCTTATCCGGCGTACCCGGCGTCACGCACAGGATGATTGGGATTAGGGACTCGTGTTTGGCGAGATAGCGCAGGGTATCGTACCGGACCGCATCCGGCGCCGCCCAATCGAGTATGACCAGGTCGACGGACACCTGTTTGAGCAATCCGGGTAATGATTCGTCGCTTGACAGGCCAAAGCAGAAGTGTCCAGCGGATGACAGCATTTCCAGCGCGCAATCGAGTGCTCTGAGATCGGATTCTAGTATGGCGATTTGCATATGATCGGGCGCGCTCGCTGAGCGCAGCGACGAGGTTAGTTTTGGGCGAACAGGTCCATGAACTTCTCTTGCCACGCCATGCGGAACGGACGGGTGCGTTGTGACGGCCCGAGTTTACGCGAAAGCAGTCGGAAAAGCTGTTAAATATTGCGAAATCCGAAGGGATTTCACAGAAGAAGTGCACAAGGTTCGGCTGGCCTGAACGACCGTCCGCCATCCGACCTTTCTTCACGCTTTCACACGACTGAACCCTCGTTCAAGCATGCGGACCGTATGTCAACTGCCGAGGCGCTTCGCCAAATCGCACTACGCGTAACAGAATTCTCTACGAAATAGCCAGACCTGCTATATATGAAATGATACCCGACGGCAACGCCAAAGCTGCCGATAACGCCATTCGCTTCAGCAATCTTGCCCTCGCAGCTTCCCTGCTGCCACGCGCACGATATGGCTGAAACTCGAGAATGACAAATCCGCGACTATGCCGTGCGCCGACCCATAAGGCGGACTGAAAGCTGAAGGTCAAGTAGACAAGGATCCAAGCAAAGCAAAGTTTGGAAAGAATAGAGAGAGCGATGTCCATATCACCTTGCTCTGTGTGGTCCGCTCAAAAAACGAGCGGCGGTTAATCAGATCGCATGCAGCTTACGCTGCAATGCAGCATATAGGGTAGGACAACATTTGGGCCTTATCCGCCGGCTTTCTTTCGAGCCATTTCATCGGGAGCAGCCGCGCTTCGTACTTTCATTGTCCGATTCTTCTGCCATTTATTGGAATCACGTGGGCGGCCTCCAGCTATATTGTTCTCATGAAGCCCGCTCGCAAGACAAGCGTCGCGACCTTTCTGAGCTGCGTTTTCAGGCCGCCGGTCAAAGCTGGCGTCCGAAATTCCTACCGACGAGGGAACGACGATAGAGTTCCTATGATATGGAATGCGAAGTGTACCGACTGGCGTATACATGCCGCGTTACGGACTTGACTCGCCGCTTCACGTGGCAGCGCCATGGCGGCCTCAATACTGATCGGCAGGGCCTCGCTCATAAAACCATCTGATTGATTCGAAAGAGCGGAGAGGCTGCCCCACGAGAAGCTTGCGGACACAGCGAGGACCTATATGCTCAAGAAATTCAACTCAAGCTTTCCGGTACGGCTTGCAATACTCATCACCCTGATCTGTGCCGCACCCGAATCAATGGCGCAGGCGGCCCGACAGGTGGTCACCCGGGTGATCGACGAGCGACAGACCGTCGAGATGATTGCCAATACCCGTCCTGAGATGAACAGCGAGAATGATCGCGGGCGTGTCGAAGACACGCTCGTTCTCGACCATATGCAACTGCTCATGAAGCGGCCAGCGGAGCGAGAAGCTGCCCTCGCACATTTTATCGACCTGCTCCATGACCCGAAGTCGCCGTATTTTCACCAGTGGCTCAGTGCGGAGCAGTTTCGCGCGGATTTCGGCCCGGCAGACGCGGACGTGAACGTAGTCAGCGATTGGCTTTCCAGACATGGTCTCAAGATAAACGGCGTGCAGCCGAACGGCATGGTGATTGACTTTTCTGGAACGGCAGGACAGATCCGCGACACATTCAAGACCGAGATCCATCAGGTCGAGGTGGGCGGTGTCGCCCACCTCGCCAACATGAGCAATCCATACATTCCAGCCGCCCTTGCCGACGCCGTGAGCGGGATCGTGTCGCTGAATGACTTCCGTCCGCATTCAAATTTCATGTCCCGCCCCCAATACACATACACCAGCGGCAGTTTGACCTATCATCCGGTCGTTCCGGCTGATCTCGCGACGATCTACAATCTGAATCCTCTATTCAAAGCCGGCATCTCGGGTCAGGGCCAGACGATCGTCGTGATCGAAGATACCGACGTATACAGCGCCGCGGACTGGACGACGTTCCGCTCGACCTTCGGACTGTCGGGTTACACATCGGGCTCCTTCACGCAGGTCCATCCGGCGCCAGCGAGCGGCACTAACAATTGCAGGGACCCGGGCGTCGTTGCGGGCAATGAAATGGAAGCCGAACTCGACGCGCAATGGGCGAGCGCTGCAGCGCCAAGCGCGGCCATCGTCGTCGCGTCCTGCAAGGATACGGGTACGACGTTTGGCGGCCTGATTGCGCTCCAGAATCTCGTGAACAGCAGCACCCCCCCAGCGATAGTCAGCATCAGCTACGGCGAATGCGAGTCGAAGAACGGAGCGGCGGCCAATGCCGCTTATAACTCGGTTTACCAGCAGGCTGTCGCCCGTGGTGTCTCGGTGTTCGTCTCGGCGGGTGACGAGGGGGCGGCGAGCTGCGACGCGGACCAGAAAAATGCGACTCATGGTATCGGCGTCAGCGGCCTTGCTTCGACGCCCTATAACGTTGCCGTCGGAGGCACTGACTTCGGAGACACCTATGCCGGGGTCACCGCTTCCTACTGGAATGCGGCCAATGCTGCGAACTACGGCTCAGCGATATCCTATGTCCCCGAGATTCCGTGGAACGATTCCTGTGCCAGCGGGCTGATCGCCAAAGTGGAAGGTTATGCTGCGTCTTATGGCAAAAACGGTTTCTGCAACAGTGCAACCGGCAAGGCCAACTTCCTGACGACAGCGAGCGGCAGCGGGGGCCCGAGCGGCTGTGCCACAGGCGCCCCATCGAAGAGCGGCGTCGTTAGCGGCACGTGCAAGGGATACGCCAAGCCCTCCTGGCAGTCACTGGTAGGCAACCCGGCAGACGCCGTGCGTGATCTTCCCGACGTCTCCCTGTTCGCGGCCAACGGTGTCTGGGGTCACTACTACATCTTTTGCGACTCCGACAAATCCGACGGCGGCGCAGCATGCGCCGGGGCTCCGAGCACATGGACGGGCGCTGGAGGAACCTCGTTCGCCTCGCCGATCTGGGCTGGCTTCCAGGCCTTGGTAAACCAGAAGGCCCAAGCCCGTCAAGGTAATCCCAACACGGTCTACTACGCCCTCGCCGCGGCAGAATACAAATCGGGCGGCAGCGGCAACTGCAATTCCAGTCTCGGCAACGGCGTCGCCAGCAACTGCATCTTCTACGGCATCACGCTCGGCGACATCGACGTGAACTGCTCGGGCACGAACAACTGCTATGTACCGAGCGGCACCTACGGCGTCCTCTCGACAAGCGATAGCACCTACTCGAAAGCCTATGCTGCGGGTATAGGCTGGAGCTTCTCCACTGGCATTGGCACGGTCAACGTCAGCAATCTGGTGAACGCGTGGTAGCGTGGCTATTGCCCCTTGCTGCCCGCGTCACGGTGCGGCTCTGGCAACGGGGCTCACGCGCGTTTGACGCGTCGAAGCTCGATTGCGCATGCGATAGGCCGTCGGCGTCATCGCAAGATACCGCCGGAAGAGTTTCGAGACGCGCCCACCACCGCTGATTCCACAGCGCAGCGCGATCTTGTCGACCGGCAGATCGGTTTCAACCAGAAGGCGGCAGCACATGTCGAGCCGAACATACATCAGATAATCGGACGGTGTGACGCCCAGTTCGGTCTTGAAGCGCCGCAGGAAGTTTCGCTCGCTCATGGCGCAGACTTGCGCCGCCTCATCGATCGTGATCTGTCGGTCGCTATTCGCTGCCAGCCATCGCGCCGATGCCTGAATCCTTTCGCTGACGTTCGGCGCGGCGTTCCTGCTCACAATCGAGGTGAATTCCGTTTCGATTAGCGTCGCTACGCCAGAGGCAATCTTCCTTGTGATGTCAGTGCCGAGATCTTCCCGGATCACGTTCAACGCGGCTCGCAACGGGCCCACAGCGTTGGCATAATGAGCAGCGTCGAGATGTTTTGCGGCCAGGCTGTCCGCGCGATTGCCCCATGCATCGTCGGTACCAGCCTGTCCGAGCGCAGCGGCTTCGAGCAGCAACCGTCCTTCGGTGATCGGGAACGTCAGTTGGCTGCGCGGGACAGAGCGACGCAGCCAGCGGATCAAATGTTCGTCGCGCAGCGCGCTGCGAGCCCCCGCGCCGCCAACAATGAAGAGCGCATGAAAATTGTCGGTATGGCGGCACGCATCGATATTTTCGGTCCAGACGAACACCGATGACGAACTGGCAATCATGCCGCCGGTGGCCGACAGCAGGCAGACGTTGTAAAGCGCGGTACCGTGCCGGGTAGATTCGCAGAGCGCATTCGCCGACTGGAAAGCCTGCCCGATGGCAACCACCTCCTGCAGTGCGAAGCCGTTGAACAGGGTAATGCCAATGTGTCGTACGGCGCGGGTACCGTGAACTACGTTCTCCCAGACCTTGCCGTTACTGTGTACCTCGGAAAAGCATTCCATCTCACTTTGCCCCCATAGAACCACTGAGCCGTTCCGGCTGTGTTTAAGCTCATGTGATTACGTGTAAGTTTCCGATGTTTGACGCGATATCCGATACTCTGCAGTTACTTGCCCGAAACAGATCCGCAAAGCACCAACCTCATCAGGCCCGGCAGTTTTCTTCAGCAATCGCAATAGCGTCCTCAATCAGGCGGCACTCGTCGACGTCAAGGGAATCGGAATAAGAAAGCATCAAATCGTGGAGCGATCTGGATAGATGCCTCATCAAAGTCGGCGTTGGCTTGGGTATAGGCCACGCGTGCATCAAATATGCAAGGGGAACGACGCGCCTCTTTTCGCACCAGCGGTCAAATAGCGCAAGACAACACGCTTCGATCTCTGCAGAAAGCTCTGGCCGCTTGCTCATATCGATTAACATACGTGCCCCCTCTCACCAAACGAGTCCGCGTGAAATTCAAGCGAATATTTATTGGACTGCCTTGATGGCTTGGCCGGTGCGCGTCCGGGCACCAGCTGACATATGACATCCGACTGGAGACACCGGAACATGTGGGAATTTGAGGCGACGCCCATTAATCAGACGAATAAATGACTTCGCTGACGAATACTTTGCTAGTAATCGGAAGGCCATAGCGCACATGCCAATCGCACGCGGCAGCGCGAACGTCTGTCGCGTGCGATTCGCAACACCTTTCCCCGACCGAGTATTACCCATGCCTGCCCCCGCTCTCGTCTGCTCATATTTATGCTATTGCGTTGCAGCATAGCAATAATACGCCAGCAGGCGTAAACCTTGGCGGGAAAAAATACACATTTGACGGATTACAACACGGGAGGTACTTATTACTACTTTCCCGTCTTAAAAGGCCGGCTTTCTTCGTCGCACACGTTTGCGCGCGAAGTGCCAGAAAACGTCGAAAGCCGCTCGGGGAGCGTTTCCGCGCCGCACCAACGCTGGGCGTCGCAACACCGTTGGCATGTGGTGCGAGCCCTCGATCTGCAGTGGGGACATCTCGATGTGGCGCAATCATCGTACGAATAGCACGAACGCCGTCGCTGCAAATGATCTCGATCCGACAACATCATGACTAATTCGGTCAAATCAAACACTGCAGCGAGCCTGGCTGACTAGGATCGGTTCAGGCACTGAGTCTCGTGCAAACAAAGCAATAGAACATTTCCGGGGAAGCCACATGAATTGCCGCTTCGATGAGGAAACGGGTTGCGAACTTCAATCCCATGTCCGGCCTGGCGTCACCGCCCGGAGATGTATCGGTGTCGCCTTGTACGACGGTTTTGCGCTACCGAAGGTCGCCCGCATCATAGAAATATTCCACTCCGCGAACGCGCTGACTGACTACGCCGCGCAAGGAGGTGCGCCTTACGACGTCCGCCTCCTGTCGGCCCCCGGCGGTAGAATCGCAAGCTCGTCATCGTTGTTCGTCGGAAGCGAGCGTATTGAAGCGCTCAACGGCGCCGGTTATTTTTACGCGCTCTTTATTGCTGGCGGCTCGGGGGTGAAGAACGCACTGCGCGACCAACGCCTGATTACATGGTTGCGGTACACCTACGCGTGCACCGATCTGATCTTCCCGATCGACGAAGGACGGTTGCTGCTCGAAGCCGCAGCAGGCAGAGCGCTCCCCTACGGTCTCCATGATGGAATACGGGCTGGCGACATCGTAGTCGGTGCTGCGAACGCATGCGCTTCCCCGGACCTCATTAACCCGATGCAAATCGCGCTAGCGATAGTCCAGCAAGACTTCGGCGCGGAGATCGCCACACGGATTGCCGACTGGGTAGCGCCCGCGGTGCAGACGCATTTGAATGCAATCGAGCGCACGAACGCAGGTGCCTGCGTCAGCGAAAAGATCCGGGCGTCCGCGCGATGGCTGGAGGAAAACAGCGATCATCCCATCGCAATCGACGACGCAGCACAGGCGGCCGCCATGAGCGAGCGGAACTTCCTGCGACGGTTCAAGATTGAAATGGGGATAACACCTTCTGAGTATCTGTTACACATACGCCTTCACAAGAGCTGCGACCTGCTTGCTGAAACCAGCCTCCCGGTCGACGAGGTCGCACGGCGCTGCGGAATCGGCTGCGGTGCGCGGCTGTCAAAGCTCTTCCGTCAGCATCTTGCGACAACACCAAGCCAGTATCGGGCGAGCAAGCGGCCGTCGGAGCGGCTCGCCCTTAGAAACGCTTAGGTGAGTAGTTCACGGGAATCGCACCCGCAGGCCCTCGCAGGTATCGACAGGCATTTCCTTGGGGAATGCGCGAGTCGTCGGACGGCTTTACGGCGAAGCGCGCGTAATGTTTCGGCTGCCGATCGGTGAAAACCAGAATCACGAGTCGGCAGATCGACTGATCGCACGCACCGCAACCTTTCACCTGGGCGTCGCGGTGCGCTCAATCAGGCTCGGGCCATCCTGCCTGTCCGCCCAATTCACGGCACGGCTGACCGCAAACCGGTCGAAGGATCCGGCGGGCAGCGCCACACGATGCACCAGATAGCTTGCCAGCTCGGGCGACGTATCGGGGTCGAGCCATACGCGTGCATCGGGAGCGGCAAACACCACAGGCCGCAAGGCGTGCACGTCCATGGGGCCTGCATCGGCGGCGGTGACAACGATCATGAAACCATCACCATCGTGAGCTTCCGTTTCCAGCTGCTGGCTGGTCAGCGCTGCCATGAACAGTGGCTCGCCATCCATGCGCCGGATGAAGTACGGCTGACTTCCGTCCACAGCGTCCACCCACTCGAACCAGCCGTCGCCAGGCACAATCACCCGGCCATTTCTCCAGAGCGCCTTCCACGCCGACGAGTCAAAATTTCCGCTTGTGGCGTCGATGATGGTACGCGGGCGTTTACGCATGGCCCACGGAGCCCGGTAGCCCCAGCGCACGCGGCGGGGCGTGCCAGCCGGGTAGACGATCGGCTGGCACGTGCCAGGCGCGATGTTCCAGCTCGGGCACACATCAAGCCCCACGGGAAAGTCACCATGACCGGACACCAATGGCGCCAAATACTCCAGTCCAGCACGCGCGCGAACATAGCGGCCACACATACCTGACACTCTCCTTGTCTGGCTAACGGTCTGCAGCCAGCGCGCGGCATCCACACACCGCCCCCGCCCGCACCGGCCGCAACGACGCACCTCATCCATGGCTGCGCACCCCGGTACCTGACCCAAGTCGATCGAGCACCGGACAGCCGGGCGTGGTCATCCAGTTCCTGTCCGCTAAATCACACGGTTGGCAATCGCGACTACTGTGTGAATGAGCTGGCGGTCGTCAACGTCCAACGACTCACAATAAGCATTCATCAGGTCTCGCAGTACACACGACAAACGCATGATCCGCAGCGGCGTCGGCGCAGCGAGCGGCCAACTGTGCATCAAATAGGCAAGCGGAACCACACTGCGCTTTTCGCACCATCGATCGAAGAGCGTGCCGCAGAGATTTTCGATTTCAGCTGCCACGTCCGATACTTCATCCTTGACACTGAACATATAAGAATCCCCATAGGTGATGCGGGTCTTTGTACGGCTTATTCTGTTTGGCCTGACGACTGCACATCCCCTGGTCGACCTCGCATCACCCAAGTGCTTATCGCACTTAGCCGCCAGCGATGCGCTCAAGCGCATCGATCACGACGCGAATGTGCTCGGATGTATGCGTCGAACAAATGAAAAATCGCAGTCTCGCCAGCTTCTCTTCGACCGCCGGATAAAATATCGGCTGAGCGTTGATACCCTGTTCGAAGAGCGCGTTCGACCATTGAACAGCCTTCAGCGAGCTTCCGGTAATCACCGGAATAACCGCATATCCAGCACTTGTCCCTGTGTTCAAACCGATGCGCCGGGCTTCCTTCAGGAACTGCTGGCCGCGCTCGCGAAGCTGGGTGACCCGTTGTGGTTCAGATTGCATGCACTCGAGCGAAGCGAGCGAAGCGGCGGCAAGCGCCGGCGCAAGGCCGACGCTATACATGAAGCCCGGCGCAAGATGGCGCAGGATATCGATGAGTGTCTGCGCGCCGGCGATAAAGCCGCCACAACCGCTAAGCGTCTTGCTCAGCGTGCCCATCCAGATGTCGACGTCGCGCCCATCGACACCAAAATGCTCGCGCACCCCTTTGCCGGTTTCGCCCAGGACACCCAGCGAATGCGCCTCGTCCACCATCAGGAACGCCGCATGGCGACGCTTGATCTCGATGAACCGGGCGAGATCGGGGATGTCGCCGTCCATGCTGTACAGCCCTTCAATCGTAATCAGCACACGCTGATAGTTGCCTCGTACGCGCGTGAGCAATTCGTCCAGCGCAGCCCAATCGTTATGTGGAAAGGGGAGCCGCTTCGCACCGCTCAGCATCGCTCCTTGTATGACGCTGTTGTGCGAGAGCGAATCGTGAACGATCAGATCAGACGGACCGAACAACGAGCCAATGACGGTCACATTCGTTGCATGACCACTCACAAATACGACACAGTCGTCGACCTCGTAGAGCTTTGCTAGTGCACGCTCGAGTTCGCCATGAATCGGCCGCTCTCCGGCGACCATGCGACTTGCCGACGCGGAAGTGCCGTACTGGTCGATCGCAGCTTTCGCCCGGGCCAGAACCACGGGCGAACCCGAGAGACCGAGATAGTTATAGTTCGCGAAGTTGACGTAGGTCTTCTCGCCAATCCGCGTCGTCGCACCCGCATTGCCTTCGTGCACGCGAAAAAACGGCGACTCGATATGAAGCTGTTCCCGCATTTGCCGCATGATCGCCACCTGCTGATAACCGGGCATCGTGTCGAAACGGCGCAGCGCCTCATAATCGACGGTGCCATTCGCGGGCGAGCGCAGGCCCGATGGCGAGGAGCGCAGTGCTTCATGCACAACCGGGGTGACCCCACTGATATCGTCGCCCACACGCTCGAGCTGGCGCTTGAGCGCCTTGGCGGCAAGCTGTTGCCTGAATTGCTGACCCAATCCCATATCCCGCTCCTTTCTATCTGTTAGCCATCCTTATTTAATGGCCGATTGCCGGCCACCACCTTGACGCACGTAAGCGTGCCGTCATTTACCGGCCGGATGCCTGTTTCCGCGAGGGTTGCATCGCACGGTCGGCCATTTCCCTGACATCATCCGCACTGACCTCGACCGCGTGCGTTGCCGCCAGGGCGCTGACCTGCTGCTCCAGTTCCGATTTCTGGCTGCTGTCCTGGCCGTCGCCCCGGATCAACTCAACGATTCTCTGCGCGAGCGAATTCACGGTGACGCCCTCGGTCAGCATCATGACCGACAGCTTGACCTGGAAGCATTCCTCGATCGCCATGCGCAGTTCCATACCCATCAGTGAATCCATCCCCATGTCGAGGATCGATCGATCCAGTTCGATCTTCGCCGTCGACAGGTTCAGGATGCGCCCGATCTCAGCCCGCAACGCCTCGGCAACCAGTTGCTGGGCTTCTGTCACCGTCAGCGCGAGAACGTCCTCTCGCAGGCCCGGGCCCTCGGCGCGTTGCGCGTCGTTAGACTCGCGCTTGCGCATCTCGATGTAGCGCTCGGAACGTGCTGAAGGAATCACCCGCGTAATCGCTTCCCACTCTAGCCATACCACCGCCTCCCCCGCCCGTTGCGCGACCAGCACGCGCTCCAGCGCGGCCATTGCTTCGCCCGAGGTAATCGAACGACCACCGATACGCGCTTCAAGCGCATCGCGGGTCTCCCTGTTGCGTGACAAGAAACCGACATCATCGATAGGCCCCCATGCCATGAAGCACGCCGGCTGTCCTGCTGCACGGCGCAACAGAACCAGCGATTCGAGGAATGCATTCGCGGCAACATAATTGGATTGCCCTGGATTTCCAAGGAACGTCGTTGCCGACGAGTACACAACGAAAAAGTCAAGCGACAGCCCGCGCGTTGCCTGATGCAGATTCCAGGCGCCCGCCACCTTGGGCGCCATCACCGTACGCATGCGCGCATCGTCGAGGTTCGCAACGAGGCCGTCGGAAATGCTCAACGCCGAATGCACCACGCCCTTGAGCGGCGCCACCGCCTTGTCAGTTCTTTCGATGAGCTGCGCTACCGCTGCCGCGTCCGTTACATCGCACGATGCGAGCGTGACCGCCACCCCCAACTCATCCGTCCAGTATTGAACTTCGGTAGTAAGCTCCGGCGCGAGTTTCGCGGTACGGCTCGCGAGTACAAGATGCCGCGCGCCCTTTTCGACAAACCAGCGCGCTGTTGCAAAACCCAGCCCGCTTGTGCCGCCGACAACCAGATAAGCGGCGTGTGGGTCGAGCCGCAGAGGGGTGGCAGGTGCCGTTTGCGGTGGCGGCACGCCCGCATCGAAAGTCAGCAGTATCTTCCCGACCTGCTTTGCCTGTTGCATGTACCGGAAAGCGTCCCCGGCATGTTCAGCCGCGAACGTGCGGTAAGGCAACGGATGGAGCGCGCCTTGCGCGACCAGGTCCATGATCTCGTCGAACAGGCGCGCCGCCAGTTGCGGCAGTGCACTCATCAACTGGTCTGCGTCGACGCCGAAGTAGCTGATGTTATTGCGAAACGGCCGCAGTCCAATCAGCGTGTTCTCGTAGAAATCCCGCTTGCCTAGCTCGATAAAACGGCCAAACGGACGCAGCACATCGATACTGCGGACCATCGCCTCGCCAGCCAGCGAATTGAGGACGACGTCGACACCTGCGCCTGCGGTGCGATGCAGGATTTCGTCGGCGAAAGCGAGGCTGCGTGAATCGAATACGTGATCGGCGCCGAGCAGCCGGACAAACTCTCGCTTCTCCTTGCTTGCGGTCGCGTAGACTTCGGCACCCAGGTGTTTCGCGATCTGGACGGCCGCAATGCCGACCCCCCCTGCCGCGCCATGCACCAGCACGCGCTCGCCGGCGCGCAGCCGGGCGAGTTCGCGCAGTGAGTAGTACACGGTTAAAAAGGTCGTCGGAATCGTCGCTGCTTCCGCGAAAGTCAACTTCTCCGGCTTGATCACAATCGCCGTAGCACGTGTCCTGACACGCGACGCAAAGCATGCGGGCGCAAAGCCCAGCACCGCGTCGCCGACCTTGAAGCCGTCCACCTGCGAACCGGCGCGCACTATTCGCCCTGAGACTTCCATCCCGATGGTCGGCCCCGCAAAGCCATTCTCGACCGCCTCGTCGGACAGCAAACCCATCGCGTACATCACGTCGCGGAAGTTAAGGCCCGCGGCAACAGGTTCAATCTCGACTTCGTTTGACGCCAGTTCGCGCTCCTGCAGCGCGAACCACTGAAGATTACGCAACGATCCGGGCGCCTCGAACCCGAGCACGGCTGGACGCTCGTGCGCATCTGCCTGAGCACGGGTCTTGCGCAGATCCTCCGTTGCAGCAGGCACCATGCGCGACACGAAACGGCCTCGCGAGGTCAGCAGTACCTCCTCCTCGCTCTCCTGTGACAACAGCTCGCGAACGAGCAGCGCTTCTGGTGCGTCGCAGCCCGGTTCGACGTCGACGAGGTGGCAACCCAGTTCCGCATGCTCATTCATCAGCACGCGCCCGAGTCCCCAGAGCGTGGCCTGTTCGGGACGGGTTGCCATTGCATCGCCGGTCTCGCCCAGGATCGGAGCGCCGCCGCTCGTCACGATCCACAGGCTCGCATGCGCGTCCGGCGCACTGCCGATGATGGTGCGTACGAGCCGTGCTAGCGCAATCGACGTGCTTTCCTGTGCCTCCATCAGCGCGGCACCGTCCGCGTCGTGCGGTACGGCATCTGCCGTTGCCGCCATGAACACAATGCGAGGCGTGCCGTTACCCATTGGTCGAGCAAGCCGGGCCGGCTCGTCGGCCAAAGCCTCGAGGGTGCAGCTGGCCGCGACCTGACTGGCGGCCTGCAATGCATTCACGAGGGTATCCGCCAGCGGCTGCTGCGCTGCCCCGGCAAATACGACGAGCCAGTGCGCCGATTGGGGCTCAACGGTTGCTTCGGGTGTCACGAGCGCGTCGTTCGCAGGTAGCCGCGCGGCGATCACAACCGGCGCACCTTCGATCTCGAGGTCACCTTCCATATGACGCACCAGGTCCTCAAGCCCCTGGCCATGCAGCAGCGTCGTGATCTGGTTCGCGCTGAGCAGTCCGGCGCGCTCGTGCGTCCACGCGCTGGCGTCGAGGCCAAATACCAGGTCCGAGACGCGGCTCGGCTGGCTTTCGCTCACCAGCAGGATCGCATCCGGCGTCATCCACGAGCGTGCCGCCTGTATCAGCCGTGCCGGTTGCGCACTCGCACGCAACATGTTTTTGATCATCACCACGTCATACTGCGCGGGCCGCCCCGGTTCGGTCGCCAGCGTCGGTTCCTCGCCGAGCTCCAGCGAAACCGTGCGAATGTATGGATGGCTGCTCGCATCGATCGTACCTAGCTGCTCCACGCCCGCTGCGATTGCATAATCGCAGCGGGTCTGCAGATGCGCAGCGACTGGGTGAAATGCACCTATGCCAGGTGTCGCGATTTCGAGCACCCGCAGCCGACGGGGCTCACGCCACGCGTCGACTGCTGCCTCGAGGCTCGCGCGCACGAATGCATTGGCGTGTGACCAGCTCGGCGAGGACTCGTAAAGATGATCGACCAGATCACTGCGAACAGGAGGGAGCACCGTATCTGCCTGCGCCTCGCTGCTCAGCACGGCAGGCAACGCTGCACCGCAGCGCGCCATCAGCGCGAGCTCGGCGGCATGACCAGGCGAGAGCGCGAGAAGGCCGCGCCACAAGTCTTCGATGGACGGCAACGCTTCCTGACCGCGCTCAACATGTCCATCGACGATCTCGAGCACGCCGTCCTCGACGAGCATCGCGACGAGACGCTCGAGCAGCGGCTGGTTCCGGGTGGCTGGCAACGACGTGCTGCCGATGATGTTCAGCGCTTCGATAGCGCGCAGCGCATAAGCCGCGGCGAGCACGTCGAGAAGGGGCAAGACCTGCGTCAGGTGCGTATTGCGGTGTTGCGCATCTTCTTTTGCGGCCACTGCGCCCGAGGCAGACTCAAACAGGACTGCAGGAGCCGGCAAACCGGCCGCGATAACGTCACCGTTGTACGGTCGCGCCTCTGCGACGAATACGAAACGCCCGGGTTCGGGGCGGTGACGGCCAGTGAAGTCCACACGGCGGAAGCGGCAGGCGCTGATCCTTGCAATGACGCCTGCGTCCTGGTCAAGATAGGTGAATGAGGCGACGAGGGAATGAGGGCTGCGCCGCTCGATTCGCACGAGTACGCGAGCCGGCGCGTTGCCGCCGAAAAAGTCGATGCGTCCCATGTGTACCGGAACGTACGCGGGATGCCCCTCGTCAGTGCTGTCCTGGTTCGCGACGAGAGCGAACAACGGATGAAAACCGCTATCCATCGCTGCCGGGTGGAAGACATAATCCTGCAGCGCGCCCTGCAGCGCGGGCGGTGCGGCGAGCTCGCCGAGCGCGGCGTCGCCCGCCAGGCGCAACGATTGCACCCACCGGAACGCATCACCGTAGTGCAACCCAATCGACGCTGCGCCCTCATAGAGCGACGCAGCATCGATCCGAGGGTACGCGTCGAACTGCGCCAGCTCATCGGCCGCAACATTTGGCGCGCCAGCGGAGTCTGGACCGCCTGCCAGCAGGCGACCGGTTACATTGAGCGCCCAGGGCTCGTCCGACATGCGCGTGCGCGTCTCAATCGTAAAGCCGGCGGTGTGCGTGTCGAGTGTGAAGCGGAACAGCTTGGCATGTTGCGGCTGAAATACGACCGGTGTCCGGATTTCAAGGTTTTCAACCGCGCATTTCACCGTGCCGAAGTGAATCCGCGCCGCCGCTAGTGCCATTTCTGCATATCCCGCACCTGGAAAGGTAGCCGCGCCATCGACTTCGTGGTCTGCGAGCACGGGCATCCTGACCGGGTCGATCTGATTTTCCCAGGCAGCCGCATGATCTTTCAGTGGATAGCCGAGCAGTGGATGTTCGCGGCGCCGGTTGACGAGGTTGTAGCCTTCTGGGGTCGGCGGCGACATGTAATGCTCCCGTTGCCACGGATAGGTCGGCAACGAGCAGTTCATGCTGCCAGCACTGACAGGGAAACCCTTATCGAGGTCGATGCTGGCGCCGTTCGCGAAAGCTGCGTGGATCGCGAGATGCAGATCCGCGGCGCTGTCCTGGTTGCGCATGAGCGTGGGGAGTGGACGGCCTTTCACCTTCGACTGTTCGATCGTGTGCGTCATGTAGGTGCGCAGGATCGGATGCGGGCCCACTTCGACGAAAAGCCGCACGCCAGCGTCGATCAGGCTGCGAGTCGCTTCGTCGAAGCGAACCGGCTCGCGGATGTTTCTCCACCAGTACGACGCATCGAGCGCGTGTCCGGATAGCAGGCCGCCCGTCACCGATGACGCGAACACCCGCTGCGTATCATGCGGACGAAGATCGTCGAGACCATCGAGCACGAGTCCCTGAATTGCGTCCATGCGGTCGCTGTGAAATGCGTAGTCGAGATCGAGAATCTGGAAAAATTGCCCTCCTGTGAGAAGGACCTGTTGGACTGCCTCCAGTGCCTGCAGAGCGCCAACAAGCGTGACCGCTTGCGGGCTGTTGATGCCCGCAATTTCAAGTTCACCCGCAAGACCCAGTGTGTCGATCAACTGGCGCGCCGCCGCCTCACTCAGACCTGCCGCCGCCATTCTCCCTGTACCACGGGTTTTCGCCTGTGCGCCGCTGCGAATCTTGATGACGTGCACCGCCTGCTCGATCGTCAATGCTCCGGATGCCCAGGCAGCGGCGACCTCGCCGACGCTGTGGCCGTAACATGCGTCGTATTGCAGGCCGCGTGACTGCATGACGCGCACGACGCCAAACTGGAGCGCGAAAAGCAGTGGCTGGGCACAATCAGTGTCGGCAAGCCGTTCGGCCGTGACGCCAGCGCGCAGTTCATCGACGAGGGAAGGACTGCCGTCCGCTCGCCACAGTATGTCGAGTTCGGTCAGTGCTGCGCGGAAGTTGTCGTCCTCTTCGAGCAGACGTTGCCCCATGCCAGCCCATTGCGAGCCGTTGCCAGAGAAGACCAGCGCGACCTTTCCGTTCGGGTCCAACGCCTCCCCGGTGACGATCGAGGATGTCGTTTCGCCCTGGGACAGCTGGTCGAGCGCAGCCATGCCGTCTTCCAATGCTGCGGGACTGACGATGGCGCGATGACTCAGCCATTCCCGTTTGCGCGCAGCGCCGAGCGCAAGCGCTGACCACGGATCGCCTCGCTCGAGACGAGTCTTATACGCGGCGGCCAGTGCATGCAACGCCTTCGGAGAACGCGCGCTTAGCATGAGCGGCAGCGGTTGTGCACCCTCCTGCGGGACCAACCCAGGATGCCCCGCGCGCGACGCTGGGTCAGCCTCGCGTATCAGCACGTGCGCATTCGTCCCCCCGAATCCAAACGAATTGATGCCTATCGTCAATGGATGCGCGTGGGCCTCGAGCGGCGTATAGCGATCGACCACCTGCAGTCCGCCCCCGGCAAAGTCGATGTTGGGATTGGGATTCCTGAAATGGATCGAGGCCGGAACGGCGCGGTGTTTGAGGCAGAGAATCGCCTTCAGCAGGCCGGCCATGCCAGACGCGGGCTCGAGGTGTCCCAGATTGCTCTTCGCCGAGCCGATCAGCAACGGGCTGCCAGGCGCGCGTCGCCGCCCGATGACCTCGCTCAGCGCGCGAGCTTCGACCGGATCGCCGACCGCGGTGCCCGTGCCGTGCGCCTCGACGTACGAGACATAGGCTGGATCGATACCCGCACGCGCATAGACGTCTTCCAGCAGGCACGCCTGGGTCGCCGTGGCGGGCACATTGATCCCGCCTTGCGAGTGACCGTCCGAATTGACGCCGGACGAGACGATCACGGCATGAACCAAATCGCCGTCGGCGATAGCCTTCTCGAGGGATTTCAGCAGGATGAGCGCGCCGCCTTCCGCACGTACGTAGCCGTCCCCCGCAGCATCGAAAGCGCGGCAACGGCCCGTTGGTGAAAGCATCGACGCCTTCGAAAACCCGATGAAAGCGAACGGGTGGAGCAACAGATTGACGCCACCGGCAAGCGCTGCGTCCGCTTCACCCGACCAGATCGACCGGCAAGCCTGATGCACCGCCACCAGCGAGGAGGAACAGGCCGTGTCGATCGACATGCTCGGACCACGCAGGTCGAACAGGTACGAAATCCGGTTCGAGACAATGCTGGACGTATTGCCAGTCGCCGAATAGGCGTCGATGACGCTCAAGTCGTCCACATTGCGGTCGCCATAGTCCTGACTCGAAACACCGACGAACACCGCGCAATTGCTGCCGGCCATCTTGCCTGGCAAGCGGCCGGCGTCCTCAAACGTCTCCCAGGCGAGTTCGAGCAGGAGTCGCTGCTGCGGGTCCATTTGCGCCGCTTCGCGCGGCGAGATGCCAAAAAATTCCGCATCGAAGCCCATGACATCGTCGAGCACGCCTGCAGAAAAAGTGTAGCTCTTGCCGGGCTCGCGCTTTGCTGGATGCTGGTAAAACTCGGTACCGAAGCGCTCTGGAGGTACCTCGGTTACTGCATCTTTCTCTGCGACCAGAAGATTCCAGTAATCGTCAGGATTGCACACACCGCCAGGAAACCGGCATGCCATTCCCACTATCGCAATTGGCGTATTCATCCCATTTTCCTCGTATTTCTTTAGCTTGCGGCCGTGATGGCGCGGCAAGTAATCGAAACGAACGTGATATTCACATTTGGCAAACACTTCTTCATCGCATGAACAGATTCAGGTCGAACACGTAATCTGGCAAAGGTTCGACGCGCGGATTGCGCAAATTCAGATAAGTGACTTCCCCGTTCATCAATTCCCCGTGAAATGTGATCCGGGAAATAAACGGCCGAGTTTCTCCACCTACACGAACGACGTTGTCGTAGTCCATGGTCGATGACTTGAATGCCTTACCTGACACCGTGAAATATTGCGCCTTGATGCCGAGCAGGCGCTTTTTTGAAACCCAGTATTTGATGCGGTCGTAAGTGGTATTGTCACTCTTCGCCTTGAGATCGAAAACGTAACAATCTTCACCCTCCACCGCTTCATCGGCAAGCTGGGTTGCATCGTAGTCCTCTGCGTAGTTCGTCGACGCAATATCACCGTACGCCGCGTCGCCCATCAGCTTCTGCCGCTGCGAGATCGGCACGGGCTTGCTAAGCCCCGGCTTGTAAAACCACATGCTGGTGCTGAGCATGAGCAGCTTCTCGCCCCGATATTTCGGAGGGGCAAGGCTCAGGCCAGAGATGTTGAAACCGCGGGCCTTGATGTCATACCTCAGAGTGTCCGTGATCTGCTGATTTTCCGTTGATTCGATCGTCACTTCCCACGCCACCCCTGCCACGTTGCCACGCGCCTCATCGGCCGCCTTCAGAATGTCCCGCGGGGTAAGCGCCGCGTGAGCGCTCGCGCAGCTCAGGAAGCTCAGCAGGAGAAGCACGATGTACTGGATTCTCTTCATGATTCCCTCGTTCGTTTGCCGTCACGCGTAAGCCAATGCGCCCACGATTACCATGCGTGCCGCCTTCCGCGCGGGCAGCAACGCCGACAGTAGCGACAGAAATATCAGAAGCAGCACGCTGTACCCCCAATAGTCCGGCACCAGGTAGATTTGCAGCGGTACTTCCCGGCTCACTTGCGGTGGGACCCATGTTGGCTGAAGCAGCCAGACCGCATAGAGAACGAGCAGGTTGAGGGCGATCCCGAGCAACGCGCCAAAGATACCCAGCATCAAGCTTTCCAGCGCGAAAAGTGCGACGATACCCCTGCGCTTCACGCCCAGCGCACGCAAGGTTCCGATCTCCCGCGTACGCTCCATGATGGCCATCGTGACCGTATTGACGATGCTCATCACAACGATCGTGAACACGATCAGGAAGGTGATCAAAAATATGACATTGAACATCTTCTTCACCTTGGTATAGAACGGCGAGAGTTCATTCCATGTCCTGACATCCACGTTCAGGCCGGCTGCGGCAAATTCCCGGGCCACGATCGTTCTCATGGCGCCGGTCCGTTCGTCGTTGGACAGCAACACGGTCAAACGATCGACGCTCGTTGTGTCATACAGGCTTTGAGCGAACTTCAGCGGAACGGTCGCAAAGGTATCTTCCAGCGCTTCGTCCGGAGCATCGATGAGCTGAACGAGCTGCGCATCGAGTGCATTGATCTGCCCTGACACCGTAGGCGACATGGCGACTGCGTCCGAACCGAGCTGTAGATTCAGCTGCCTCGCGAGGCCGTGAGTTACACCGATACCGTGGTCAAGCTTGTCCGAGAGCGGATTGCCGTCATACAGCTTCGCCTTGCCCATTACGCCAACCGCATGGCTGGCAATCGCCTGAATATCCGAAGGGACCCGGCCCGGTGCAAAAAAAATGGTCGACACTTTTCCGTTGCTCAGCAAGCCCGATATCTGCAGCTGCGGTGTGACGACGATGACCTCCGGGTGCCGGGCCAGTATCTTTCTCATGGTCTTCACGTCGCCTTCGCTCAATAGATATTTCGTCGGCTCGAGCTTGCCGTGATCCAGAAATCCCGACTTGAAGATGGTCAGGTTCCCGTTCGCTTCGGCATAGATATAGCTATCCTTCAGGCTCGTGAAGATATATCGGGTAAATCCACCCAACGTATTGACCGCAAGGAAACCCACACCAATGGCGACTATGGTGAAAAGGGACCGTCTCCCGTTCCTGAAGAGATTTCTGATTGCGAGCTTGATCCAGGTCATCATGAGTCCACCCCCATTGCAGAACGGTTATCCACAGCCACCCGCTGATCGTCGATGACTTCGCCGTCGCGCATCATGATCCGACGGTCCACGCGATCGAGTAAGCGCTCATCATGGGTGGAGAAAATGAAGGTCGTGCCTTCCTTCCTGCTGATCTGGCGCATCAGGTCGATGATCCTGAGCGCGTTTTCCGAGTCGAGATTGGCAGTCGGCTCGTCCGCAACGACCAGTGCGGGGCGGGTGATCAGTGCCCGCGCGATCGCCACGCGCTGCTGCTGCCCCCCCGAGAGTTTCGCCGGGCGATGCCCGGCATGGCTCGCGAGGCCTACATCGTTGAGACGTTTGAGGGCCATCTCCCGGGAGGATCGAGCAGCCAGATTCCCGATCTGGATTGGCAGCATCACGTTTTCGAGCGCTGACAGCACCGGGATCAGATTGAATCCCTGGAAGATGAATCCGATGGCGTGATTGCGCGCCTCGCTGCGCTGATCATCCGAGAGCGTCGCGGCATCTTGTCCCTTGAAAAATACGGCTCCCGAGGAAGGCGTGTCGAGCAATCCGACGAGATTGCACAACGTCGACTTACCCGAACCGGACGGCCCCCATACGGCCACGAACTCTCCGGAGCGGATGGCCACGTCGACGTGTTTGAGTGCGGTGATCTGCGCCTCACCAAGTTGGTAGTGCTTAACGACCTGACGTAGTTCGACAAGAGGAGTCAAATCAGCTGAAGACATTTTCCGTTTCCTCGATGTTTGGGGTGTTTGACGAAGCACATCCCCGGACGTCGTAAATTTCCGCGCCACCCGCCCCGTCGATCACCCTGCGCGCGCCAGATCCAGACCAATGGCAACAATGAAATTGCCGTCGCGCACTGTCGTGATGACCGCCTCGTGACCGCTGCTCCGATGACGCATCTGAACACCGCCGTCGGCGTCGATGACAGTGGCCTCGAAGTGCTGAGGCGCGCCATTGACTCCCGTCCCCATGAGCTTGCCGAGCGTTTCCTTGGCGCACCACAAGCGCGTGATCCACTCTTGACGCTCGGCGCCGGAAAAGTCCGCCAGCAGCGCACGTTCTGACTCGCTGGCGAAGGCTTTGACGAAGTGCGCATCGTGCTCGGCAATCCGCTCCAGATCGATCCCAACCGGTTTCCAATGAGCAATGGCAATGGCCTCATCGTCACAGTGAGCGATACTCACTGTGGGAGGTGGCACGCCATCATCCCGCCAACGGGAGACGACCGGCTGGCCTTTCTCGTCGTTGCCGATGGCAAACGCGGCCGGGTGAAGCGTTTCCCCGGTGCGGCGTTGTCGGGCATCCAGGGCCCGCACTGCGTCTTTCGCGGCGATACGACCAAGCAGCCATTGCATCTGACGGGCACGCGTACCGTTCTTGCTCGCAAAGATCGCCATTTCATCCATATGCAAGTAGTGGCGTGCAAGGAGGACGAGATCGAATCCGGCGAGGCGCTGCTTCGTGACTCGCTGACAGACCGGCTCCGGGCGTGCCTCGAATGCGGGTAGCTGGAGCGTATCGCTCAGGAGATACCGGGTTGGCAGCCGGCGAAACGCCGTAAGCCGTTTGTCCCACTGGAATCGCCACGACTTCCAGTCCTTGATTCGCAGCCACACGCCACCGGCACCGTCCTGAATTTCGACGTCCGCGGTCAGGGTCTTCCCTTTGCTCGCGGTCACCTCGACGCGCATCGGGACGCGCGTTCCGCAAGCCGGGGCGGGCCGGTAAAACTCAAGCTTGCCGATTCCGACCGGAAAGACGATGTCCCCCTGTTCCATGGTCCATATCGCCATCGTCTGTCCGACCGTGTCGAGCAGAGCTGGATCGGTCAGTAACTGCGGACGGGTGGTCGAGCGAAACATGTCGTCCGGCGAGCGAACCACTAGCTCAACCGCCGCGCCATGCTCGCCCAGTTGCATGGTTCCCGCCAGACACTGAAAGCGCGGGCCGTGAAACAGGTGGCGCTCCTCGTAGGCCTGCGCAGCGCGCAACGAACGGCGTCCTCCGTCGGCAGGCGCACCTGATCCAAACGAAAGGCTGAGCTGATAGTGCGCGCCGAACAGGACAGTCGCACTGACTGAGGGACGCGACTCTCCCTTGATGAAAACGGCGACGCTGAGCCGGCAGATCTGGGCAGACGTATCGACAGCCTTGACGGCCCCCTCCACTCGCAGCGTCAACTCGTCAGTATCCGCAAGCGCAATCCAGCGCCCCGCAGAGACATCCTCGAAACCGATGAGGCCGTACCCAGGGGCAAGGCACGCTGCAGCTTCAGCCATGATCTCGAGGCTTACCGTCATCGGAACGACGGGAAAACAGGCGGCGAGCGGCTTGACGCCGGGAGCGTGGACAAAGTGGTGGTCGGCGAGATGCAGGTCTTCTTCCAGCGAAAGTGTGCGCTCAATGCAGACTGACTGGCCTGGAACGTAACTCACGACCTCGCCGATGAAGGGCAATACGTTGTCCTCGTCATCCCCCCCCTTCGGGGGACGCTCCCGCCGCGCGGTCGCCTCGGCCGCTTCTGGTGCTCTGCGGGCCGGCGTGGCGGGCGGTGACGATCGCTCCAGAGCGAACCCTTCGATGCGGCTCAACTCGGCCGCGGAATTCACTTCGTGAATCCGCGCGATCAGCGGCGTGCCATGGTTATAGTGATTGACCATCACACTTTCTCCATAACCAGTCCGGTCACCGTCAAGCCTGGCCCAAAACCAAGCGATACGACACGCGTACCCGGCGCAATCGCCTTCTCCTCCACGATTCGTTTGAGGATGTGCGGGATCGTGGCGGAGGTCATGTTGCCGTTATCACGGAAGACTTCCTTGCTGATGACGACATGATCATCGCGCAGTCCAAGCTCGTCCTGAATGTGCTCGACGATCCTCGGTCCTCCCGGATGAATCGCGAACACGAGCGAATGCTTGTCGCGTTCGAAATCGATTCCGATGCTTTGCAGCAACGCTATGACGAAGCGGCGCACGTGGCGCTTGATGACGATCGGCACTCTGATCGTCAGGGTCATCTGGAACTGGTGCGACGAAGGCACTTCGGTCATGTCGTCAGCGGAGTCCGGGAGCAGGTTCTCCCGGAAGGCGAGGATTCTCAGGCCCCGGAGTCCTCGCGCTCGCACGTACTCGTCGGAGCAGACCGAATACTTGATGAATCCATCGCCGAACAGGGTCATCGCCACGATGTTTTCCGCGCTGGAGTCCTCGAGATTATGGTGAGCCGACAGAAGCTCGGTATGGACGACGTCCACACGTTGCTTCGGCGGCGTAGTCCCAAAGTGCGAGGACGACAGAAAGCCGTGCGCCATCCTGATGGCGGGAAAGGCGCCGTAACAGCCCATGTGATAGCTGTGAGTGACCGTCGTATCGAACCATTCCTTGTTTGCGACCATCCGTTCCACAGGACTCGGCGCGAGGTATCCGGTACTCGTCACGTGGATCATGTCATCGGGCGCAGCGGTGATGCCGTCGTACATCTCGGCGAGGCAGGTACCGACCACCTTTCCATAACTCTCATGACGCTCCCGGATATCCGCCCCTTTGGGGTCCTTCATATCGGATGAGTGCAACCGCAGGTGCCTGTTCTCCGCAGTCGGTTCGGCGAGGACCAGCTCGCCATCGACGAAGCGAATGTCCCTGATCCGCGGGAAGAACACGAGTTGCCGCCGCCTGATCTGATCGGGCGATACAGCGTACTTCGAGAACTTGTCCTTCAGGTCGCGCATCGCCTGGCGAACGCCCTCCTTGTTCTGAATGTCGTGGGTCTTGCAGTAACCCATCGCCAACGCATAGGCGCTGACTTCCAGGGTAATGCGCTGTGCCACGGGCTTGGCAACTTGTGCGGGCCAGAAGTGGGTGAGAACCGGCTTGGCGAAAGTGTTCATTTGATTGATGCTCCTTTTTCGTGGCCAAGGCGCAGCGTGGCGATCTGCTGGATGCTCGACGAAATGACGAGTTCGGGTTTGCCGCTTGCCCCACGCTCCAATTCGTCAAGAAAATGACGCCGCCCAAGCTCGGCCGGTATTGGCCGGATGGATCGTGCCGCATAGAGTTTGCGCAACTCGTCGCTGACCATGCCCGCATCCCACGGCCCCCAGTTGATCGAGACGGCATGGACATGCGGCCAGGTATGACAGAGCCGGTTGGCCAGTTTGTTCAACACCTCATTGGCAGCGCTGTAATCGCACTGACCGACGTTGCCGAAGCGACCGGTGACCGACGAGAAAAACACGATGAACTTCAGGCTCGACGGGCGCAGCTTGCTCTCCAGCACGAGTGCCGGAGTCACCTTGGTATCGAACACGGCGTCGAACGATTCGACGGACTTGTCCGCAATCAGCTTGTCGCTAATCACGCCTGCGCCATGCAGGACGCCATCGATGCGGCCACAGCGCGCATAGACATCGTCGATCAGGTTGCCGAACGCGACCCGGTCGCGCACGTCAAGGCTGTGATATTCGACCTGGGCGCCCGTCGCTCGCATCGCGGCCAGATTGGCCCGGATCTCGCGGTCCCTTATCACCCGTTTGAGTGCGCGGTCGACCTCCGCCGGGGTCACCTTGCCGTGCCGGGCTCGCATGTCCCGGATCAGGAACTGCTTCAGTTCGGCCGGATCCTCGATGTCGAAAATCGTCTCCGCTTCGTCCTCTGGCAGTGCGCTGCGTCCGACCACAATCAACCTTGGACGATACTTTTCGGCGAGCGCGCGGGTAACGTCCGCGGTGATGCCGTAGGCGCCGCCGGTGACCAGCACCACCGCGTCGGGATCCAGGGTCAATCTGGACAGGTCCTGACGGAGCACGTCATGGTTTTTCAGGTCAAGCCGCCAGCGTCCCTGCCCCGTGTACCCGACTTCGATACCCGGTTGCCCGCTGCGCATCTCAGCCAGCACCTGCGCCGCCAGCCAGTCTGGCTCCAGCCCGGGCGCGACGTCGATGCACTTCACGCGGACCGTCGACCACTCTCGCGCGACGGACTTTGCGACACCCAGAATGCCAGCGCTTTCAGCTGCAAACGCGCGCGACTGACTGAGGCCAAACTGTCCGTCGAAGGAGGTCACGTTGACTATCCAGCCCGCGCCGCCCTGGGCGCTGTTTTTCAGATCCTTCTCGAATACTTTCAACAGCAAAAACAACGCACGCCCATCCTGTTGATGGTGGCCACGCGCATCGCTGTCACCGGACGCCCCCATCAAATTGATCAGTGTGCCGACCGGTTCAGCCGAGCCAGCGAGCAGTTCGCGAAGCTGCTGCACGGACTCGAGCGACGAGAAATCGACTTCATAGCGGCCCTCATCCAGCACGCGTGTCGCTTTGCCCGGTATGAGCTGGCGTACAGAGTGGCCGCCACGCCTCAGCGCGCTCTTGAACGCGTTGCCTAGCGGCGTCTCATCGCCGATCAACAGGATCGGGTAACCGGCCGGAAAATCGGTTACGCCGACGCCATCATCAAAGTGTGCAGCAATCGGCTGGACCGTATAGCACTGCACCGGATCGGTCTGCGTCGTATCGATTTTGGACTCCACCGTCTCATTGAACGTGGACAGTGGAGTCTGAGCTTTTTTTGGGGACATCACTCCCAGCTCAGCGGCAACTGCGCCGCCCAGTAACTGCTCGTACCACCCCATAACCTCGTTCAGGGTCTTGAGCCCCGACAGCTCCTCGATGACCGCTTCTTCGTTGCGCTCGCCAAGCAGGTTGTATTTGCTCGTGAGGCCACTGAAGATCTCGATCCGCTTGATGGAATCGATGCCGAGGTCGGCCTCCATATGTGCGTCGAGATCCAGCATGTCGGCAGGATATCCCGTGCGTTCCGATACCGTGCTTAGCAGGTCAGCCTTGAATTCGGCGGCCGAAGCATGGCTCGGCGGCTGGCTGCCATTGCTACGCGTCGCAGCGGGCCCGCTTTCGAGCGGCGCGGCCACGGGTTCGGGGGCCTCGATGGAACCCGCGAACTCCGGAGTCGGCACACTCGTACTGGAAGCGACCAACTGTTTGGGCAATACCGGGGTGGGCGGAGCCGCACTGAGGATCATCGGAGCCACGGAAGGGACAGCCTCCGCCTGTGCACGCGGAGGGGGCGCGAGATTCGCTGCGCTCACCTGAACAGGTATCGCCATGGGTTGCCCCACGTGCTGCGGCGAGTGCAGCAGTTGGACCCCGATCAGCTGTGCCTGGAAATCCAGAAAATGGCGCAGGCTCTGCTGCTGCTCGCATTGCAGGTCGAGGAGCCGCCCGACACCGTACTGGATCTGCGCGAACTCGGACTCCGAGCAGCGGGCGCCTGCAGGTTGGGGGCCGGCGCCAGTCGCCATTGGCCCGTCGCTTGATACAGTATCTGCTTTCATTGCGTTTCTCCTGTCGCTGATGGATGGACTCTCCAGGTGTCGAGTCGCTATCAACGTTGGCCTGGGGGCTTCGACGGGTGACTCCGCCGTGCGGGAAGGATGGGCTTCGACAACTGGTGCGGCAATTTCCGTCACGCCCGGAGCTTTGCGAGGTTGCGCCGCCTTTCGTTGGGGTCCGTGCCATGGTTGTGCGCGAGCCGCGTTGACTCGCCACACCAGTGGTCCTGGGGCGGCCCGCTTGCCCGCCTCGGCAAAGACCTCCTCCGGACTACATTCAACCAGGCCGCGACCGGCGAACCACGTGTCAAGCCGCACCGGGAGCCCGATCGCCACAGCCTGGGTCAGCAATTGCGCGAGTTGCAGCCAACCGGGGCGACCCGGTGCGTCGATAGCCAGGGTCGTGTGCGTTCTGTCGGCCAGGATACGGTCGACCAACCCACCTAGCACAAGGCCGGGACCACATTCGATGAACACCCGGGCGCCAGCTTCGTAGAGTGCGTCAATTTCGTCCCTGAACCTGACAGGCTCCGCAATGTGCTTCGCGAGGAGCGCGCGCACCTCATCGCTCGTCTGTGGATAGGGGCGGCCAGTGGTGTTGCTGTACACAGGGATCGTCGGCGAACGGAACTCGACCGTTGCCAGTTCACCCGCCAGCGTGTCGCGCGCGCCGGCCATGATTTCGCAATGAAATGCAGCGCTCACGGGCAGCTTCTTGACACGCAGCGACGCTTGACTCAAGCACGTCACCGCCGCGTCGATCGCCTCGGTCTTTCCGGCGATGATGGTCTGGTCCGGTGCGTTCAGATTGGCAATGCTCACCTCAAGACCGTGCTGGGCGATCGCGGCCGCCACCTGCTCACCGTCGCCATCGAGCGCCGCCATCGCCCCCGGTGGCGCGCTCGCAGACAGCCGCCCGCGGAACCGCGACAGGTGCAGCAGGTCGTCATACGTGATCGCTCCCGCGGCGCACAGCGCGACATATTCACCGTAGCTGTGACCTGCAACAAAGTCGGGACGCAAACCGTAGCCAGTGAGCACCTGGAACGCCGCCATTTCGACCATGCCTAACGCAGGCTGAGCAATTTCGGTCGCATTCAGGGCCTGCTGCTGAGCCTCGCGCTCCGCGTCGCTGAAAGCGGGCAGTGGATAGATAAAGCACGATATCGGCTGGCTGGGGTCTTCGCCGCGCCTGACCCGGTCATCTGCAAAGCGCTCGTGCAGTGCGGGCAGCGCCACCGCCAGATCGCGCAGCATATTGATACGCTGCGAACCTTGTCCAGGAAAGAGGAAACAGACCCCGCCTGCCTTGTCGGCTGTTTCCCGATAGTAGATACCGGGCGGCTGCGTAATCTCCGCGTGCCTGGGCAGCAGTTCGAGAACGCGCAACAGCTTCTGTTTGAGATCCACGACCGAAGCGGCCAGCAGTGTAAGCCGGCAAGGCTGCCCGCCATTTGCGCGCCGCACGACGTGCTGCTCCCGGTACAGCGAATACGCAAGCTGGGCGAGGTCAATCTGTTCCGCGTACTCCAGCCCTTGCAACATACGCCGAACGTCACTTTCGATCTCGGCGCGGGTGGCGCCCGCGAACGCGAAGATTTCGCCGTCACGGGGATTCAGATCGACCGCATCGGAGTCACGATAGGCCCCGGTGTACTCCGCCAGCACGGCATGGAAGTTTGTCCCGCCGAAGCCGAACGCGCTGACGCCGCAGTGCCGCGGATGATTCCGGCCGTCGTGCAGCCATGGCCGCGTCTCGGTATTGATGTAAAACGGCGACCTGGCGAAATCGATCCCGCTCGCGGGCTTGTCGACGCCCAGCGTCGGCGGCAACACGCGGTGCTTGAGGGCAAGCGCGGCTTTGATCAGGCCTGCCAGGCCGGCCGCCACCTTGGTGTGGCCGATCATCGACTTCACCGACCCGACCGCGCAAACTTGCGTCGCGAGCGATGCCTCGCCAAAGGCAAGGTTGAGTGACTCGATCTCCGATTTGTCGCCCAGTGCTGTGCCTGTGCCGTGTGCTTCAATCAGCGTGACGGTCGCGGGGTCCACGTCGCCATCGGCGTACGCCCGCTTCAAGGCCGTTACCTGGCCGGGAGGATGAGGTGCCGTCAAGCTGCGGTTGCGCCCGTCGCTCGAACTGCCGATTCCCCGGATGACCGCGTAGATCCGGTCACCGTCGCGCTCCGCATCGCTCACGCGCTTGAGCACCACAGCCCCCACCCCTTCGCTGATCGCAATACCGTCCGCGGTCTCGTCGAAAGGTCTCGAGCGTCCGCGTGGCGAAAGAGCATGGGTTTGCGCGAAACACATATAACCGATTGGACTGTTTGTACCATCGACTCCGCCGACCAGCGCGACATCGGCATCGTGGTTGCGCAACTGCCTGATGCCCGCATCGAGCGCCGCGAGTGATGCAGCACAGGCAGCGTCCACCGTAAAGTTGGCTCCGCCCAGGTCGAGGCGATTGGCTACCCGACCGGAGACCACGTTACCGAGGATGCCAGGGAAGGTGTCCTCGGTCCATTTCGGCAGTTCATCCCTGAAGAGCGCATCCAGGATGTGCTTGCGGGTCTGCTCGGGAAGGTCCGGCACCTTGGCGAGGTATTGAGGCAAGAGCGTGCGAAAATTGAAGATCGTGCCCAGGTCGTTCATCCCGCCTACCGCGAAGATCGTCGCCGTCTTTTCACGAGGGAACGGGCGGCGATCGAATCCCGCGTCTTCCAGTGCCTGCCTTGCGACCTCCAGCGCGAGAAGTTGCACAGGCTCGATGGAGGCAAGGCTCGCCGGTGCAATCCCATACCGCTGTGGATCAAACTGGATATCGTCGACAAATCCGCCCCACTTCGAATAGACCTTGTCCGGCGTACCGCGCTTTGGATCAAACAGATCGGCTACGCTCCACCGATCGTCAGTCACCTCCCGGATCGCGTCCACCCCCCGCAAAATGTTTTGCCAATAGTCACGCAGTCCTTCCGCGCGAGGAAACAGGCAAGCCATCCCGACAATGGCGATATCCTCGCGACGGGACCGAGGAGGCAGCTGTATGCTGCGCGCTTTGCGATGCCTCAGCAGTGCTTCGCTGCCCGTCGATACGGAAGCGTGAAGTTCGGCGATGCTGCACGTGCGACTTCTTAGCCGTGCCACTTCGCCCAACATGTACATGCCTTCGCGACGCTGGGTTTCGCTATCGACGTTGACGTAGCGATCGTCACCACTCTGGGAGGCGGGATCGCTGTTGTGCGCGATCCCCTTGGCTGCGATGCGCAACCTGCCGATGTTCATCAACTCCAGCGCCATCAAGGTCTCGTCTTCGGACTTCGATGCCAGAACGAGCTCGCGCCGCACCCCTTCAAACTCATCGCAGAACGGCGTCTGCGCGCAGCGCGTGTAAATTCCGATGCCAGATTGCAACAGCGCTGTTTCCTGACAATCGACGGCCTGCTGCTGGAACTCCTCGACGATCGCTCCGGCGCGGACGATCTCATGGGTGAAGAGATAAGCCGTGCCCATGAGCACGCCCACCTTCATGCCGCGCGCGACCAGGGGCGAGGCCAGCACGGACACCATGGCCGCAGACATCGCGTCGTGGATGCCACCCGCAAACAGGACTTGAACCGATTCTGGATCCTTGATGTCGGCGCTCGTCAGGATCTCGATCGCGGATTCCCAAAGGATAAAGCTGGTGCGGGGGCCCGTATGACCGCCGCATTCGCTGCCCTCGAACACGAATCTGCGCGCGCCGTCCGCCAGAAAGCCGCGCAGTAAGCCCGGCGAAGGTACATGCAGATACGTGGTAATACCGACGTCCTCCAGTTCGCGCGCCTGGCTAGGCCGACCGCCCGCGATGATCGCGAATGGCGGCTTGACCTCCCGTACGATGTCGAGCTGCTGCTGGCGTAACTCGAGGGGTATGAAGCCGAGTATGCCTACACCCCAAGGCAGATCGCCGATCAGCTCCTTGGTTCGGGTCAGCATCGCACGCACCTGCGGGCCACGCAGAACGGCCAGCGCCATGAACGGAAGTGCGCCCCCGTCGGCCACGGCTTTTGCAAAGGATCCGACGTCGCTGACCCGCGTCATCGGTCCTTGAACAATGGGGAAACGTGTTCCATGCAGTGTTGCAAGCGCTGAACCCGGTACAAGGGGAGTCTGCGCAGCCGCCCTTTCCAGGCACTCAGCGATGCTTTCGCGAACGGCGGTGATAATGCGTCCAACCGTCCCATAGCGCCTGGCAAGAGGCGCCGCGAACGCGATATCCTGTCCGACGGCGATCAATCCATTGTCGGGTTCTGCCAGGCCGTCCGCCACGGTCTCCTGCCAGGGTTCCCCTTTGGCAACCGCAACTTCGAGCTCACGCAGCCGGCCTCGACCCGAGCGGCTAAAGAACCGATAGAGCGCATCAGTTGCGCCGATCAACGAGGTTTCACTGCCATCGAGATGCCCCCACTGTGTGCGCGACTCGACCGTAGTGAATGGCCCTTCTTCGGCCAACCACAACTGCTCGCATAGAACCACGCCTGCGGCTCCCGCCAGCACGGCCGATGCGGCACTATGCAGGGCAACGCCGCCTTGAATCCAGTAGGGAATGCTGAGTTGCCCATGAAACTCTTGCAGCAACATGAACGACGAATGTGGACTGACCCGTCCGCCAGACTCATGCCCTTTGACAACGAGTCCGTCATAGCCCGCCGCCTGTGCCGCACGCGCCGTAGCCAGATCGTGCACTTCCAGGATGACTTCGCGTCCTAGCCGCTTCGCGGCTTCGTGGACCCGCGTGGCATCTTCGGCCGTGAGGCCAGCCAGCACCAGAACGGGTACAGGCGCGAGCGAGCCGACGATTTCCGCCAGGCGCGTGAGGTCTTTCGACGCTTCCCCCAGGGTATCCCAGCGAATCCCCCAGTGCTCCGCGCTACCCGCCGCGCGGGTCAGCTCGGCCAGCGCCGCCTTGATGTCCGGCGACTCCCTGCGGATGCCCAGGTCCAGCACGCCTGATGCCCCGGCCCTGCACGCGCCAATCGCGATCCCGGGTGTCAGCCGATGCGACGGTGTAATCGCCACCACCGGCACAGATTTCAATCGAGCTGCTCTCATGAGACCAACCTCTTCATCGTAAGTTGACGTGCATGACGGTGATGCGCTCTTGAACGATGAGTTGCCGTATTCGCTCGAGATCCATCTTTTCCCGCGCCGGCAGAATCACCAATCGCGCCCCGTGGGTCAGCGGCCAAAGAAATTCCCATACGCTGGCGTCAAAAGCGTAATCAGAGCTCTGCAACAGGGAATCGCCCTGGCCGATCGGGCTGATCTCTTGCATCGACTCCAGCCCGTCGATCACGTTTGCGTGGTCTTTCACCACGATGACCGGACAGTCCACCTCGGAAAACCTGCAAATTGCGCAGGCCGGCGAAACGTCTTCAGTCAGACAATCCAGAGGCCATGAACATGGCAAATCATCGGTTTGCTCATCGCAGTAAATGATCTGCGCGTTCGTCCCGGCGAACCGGTCCGAGAACGCTTCCTGGGTGATCACGGTTCTTGCGTTCGAAGCGCTGAGCGTGGCTGCAATCCGCGCGTCGTGGAGCGTCGGGTCCAGTGGCAAACAGGCCCCGCCAGCTTTCAGCACCGCCAGAATCGCGCGCACCATCGCCAACGATCCCTGCATGCAGATGGCACACAGATCGCCGGGGCCCAGTCCCTGGGACTGCAGGAGAACGGCCAGTCCATCTGCCTGACTGTCCAGTTCGCCATAGGTGAGTTCGGACTGGTTGAACTTCACGGCACGTGCGCCGGGATTCAGTTGGGCGTACACCTCGAAGCGTCGGTGCACGGGTTGCCGAACCAGGTTAACAGCGGCAGGCGCCGGCCTTGCGGATCGTTGTGCCTCGTCTTCGTGCGCGCAGGCCACTGGCGCCTCGTGTAAAACCATCTCCTCGAGCATCGTCCAGTCAACCCCTGTGAAGGGGACACGGCACAACAGCTCGTCGCCCTCCATCCAGACAACATGATGATCGGTCATCCACTTGCCAACGTCAGGTCTGACAGTCATGATCAGCATCCCCCGTACGCCACACCGCTATGGCACCCAGCGTGTGGCTTTTCTTCCACCTACCCCGTTCGTCGCGCCTGCGCGCCACAATCGTCCCTGCGCGTGCGGCCCTCAGACAACCTCGGGTTGTCCGGACTGGCTCGGCCTACCCTCTCGCGCTTCGGTGTGGGCGACGCGGCGTTTGTACGCATCGCGGTGCTTGCGCATGTTGTCGGTCAACTCTGAAATCACTTCCGACGCCGCGAAAATAATCTGATTGAAATTGAATCCCGCACCGATCATTTCCCGGTAAAACGATTTGGCCAGAATCCGCGCCATCTGATTGGGTGTCTGGGCTGATTCCGCCACAATTTCCCCAATGGTTTTCTCCCCAGATCGCGTCAACGCCATCTGCGTAAAGCGTGACCTCAGAATGTTTTGCAACTGAATCACCTGAATCGACTTCGTAATGACAAGCGTCAGAATGGCGAACAATTGCAGGTCATCGGCGCTGAAGCAATGCCGGTGTTGTGGCTGGTAGGCACGAACGACACCGATGACTTTTCCATGCATCACGATGGCCGAAAACATGCGTTTTCCCGTCCGGGTATCCGCGGCAATACCTGCGGGAATGATCCCGCACTCCACATCCTCGCCCGGCACCGAAGCGTCATAACCGGGATGCATGGATCCTTGAGCGTCGGCCATTTCAAATGGCCTGTCCGGCACATCGCCAAATTCCGTCCCCGGACGCAAGCCGATCTCCTCCACCTGCCGTTCGCTCAACATTGCGATCGCGCATCCCGCATTAAGCATCTCGCCTGCCCTCAATGCCAGTTCGCCCAGACATTCATCCAGACTGCCAGCAAATTCGACATGGCTAAACGTATCGCGCAGCTTTGTCATCACAATGGCGTCAGCATTCATTTTTCGTCATCCTAAATGTTGTACAAGGATACCGCCCGTGCTGTGTTCTCTTTAACCATCATATTTGCGACCGACAATTCCAGTTCAGCCCCACCGATTCCCGAACAGCACTACCGCGGGAGTGGGTCCGCTTCGTCTATCAACGATCAAACGAGTGTGGAATCAGCCAGCTAATACCGCCGGCTGATATCCTTCACACCGGTCGCACATTCAGGAATGACCGCGCACGCCTCGGCAAGACAAGCTTACCCGTCGCGCTTCGTCGGTGAGCGTGTTCACACATTCAGTGTTATGGATACCCCGTTCAACTCGCCCGTGTCACGATGACAACGAGCAATCTCAGTTTCGATCAACCCATTCTGGGTGCATTCAAAGCCGCATCCAGTTTTTTCGTCGCCTGGGGAATGCCCTGGAACCCCGGTTGCAGTTTCAAACGTCGATCTGTTAATGACCATGTTATTGGATAATTTTCTTCAATTCCGACAACCTGCCCTAGATTTCGGACGCGACCTTCATATTTTGCGACGCCGCACATCGCCGCTCGTGTAGTTGCCTCTCCTGTTCAATACAAGGGGATCGGCGATGCTGCGTCTGCTCCGGACACGAGCAGCGTATTTTGCAGACGAGCAGGGTCGGAGCTGCGAGGAGATGAAATCGTTGAGCAATGCCAGGGGGTTGACCGAACGCAACAACACCATGTCCAACACGTCTGCGCATGGATGTGCTGGTTGACACCTCGATCGGGTCATCGCACTCACGGCGCCTGGGAAGTCGCGGGTTTTCCTGTGGAATGCGCAGTCTGTTTGCTGTGCAATCTCGGGGTCTGGTGCCGCGGAATCGATGGTCGCCTTCACGCGGAATGCGCTGTCGTTCCGAAAACCGCCAAAAAAACCTACTTTTCGGACGAAAACCATCCGCCCCAATAATTCGTCAGTATGCTGCAACGCAACCGCTGGATAAATCTGCGGATACGAGACGGGGGAATCGATGAACCTGAGACACTGGAACGATGCTGCGGATGGTGCGCAAATTCAGACTGAGCAAGCGCCCCTCATGGACGGTACGCGCCAAATTGCGCTGCTTATTCTTGATGAATGTCCTCTCAGCGAAGCAGCCGCCGTTGCCGAGACCTATCAGCGGTGGAATGAGTCGTTACCCTATACGAGCGCAGACGCGCACCGCTACAGCGTCCACATGCTGTCTACCCAGAAAGGGTTCGTGTCATGCGCATCCTCAATTCGCCTGTTTGCAGAGAACATCGACGATTTCGACCCGCGCATCTTCAAGTCGATTTTTGTTGGCGGGGGCGGTGGTACGTGTGATCCGCGGGTTGCCAGCTGGCTGGCGCAAGCCGGCCCTGAAGTCGAACTCATTGCGATTTCGGCTGACGCCCATGATATGCTCGCCGCGACCGGCCTGTTGCCTGCCACGGCACTGGGCGCCCCGCTTGCGGAACTGGAGCACGGAGCGCGTGGCGTGGCCAACCCTTCGAAGCCGGGCTATCCCGAAGTGAAGCTCGCCCAAGGCGAACAGGCGTTGCACCGGCTACTTGCGACGGTCGAACGTGACTTTGGCGTGCTGGTGCGGATCCGCAGCGAAATACTGCGCGCCAATCGCTCCCTCACCCGGGGGGGCGCTGCGCCGACCAGCGTCCGTGGCACCGTCGCGTTGAGCGAACGAATTGAAGCATCTGTCCTCTGGATCAAAAGCAATCACGCCGGTTCTGTCTCGATCTCCGAGCTGGCCCGACGCGCATCCATGAGTGAGCGAAATTTTCTCCGGCGCTTCAAATCGGAAATCGGCCAGACTCCGCACGAATATCTGGCCCGGGTTCGCCTCGAAAATGCACAACTGTTGCTGGTGCAAACCGACCTGCCAGTCGACAAGATTGCCCGGCGATGCGGCCTGTTCAACGGCGACCATCTACGCAAATATTTTCTGAAGTACCTCGCGGTCTCCCCGGTCGAATATCGGATGCTAGCTCGCGATCGGGCTGTTAGCGGCAAGGCACCCAACGGAGTCAATTCAGGAACATAGCAGCGCTCAGGCAGACGTTCAGGTGAGGACATCTGGATTGGTCAGGCGGGACAAGTTTTAAACAAACCCGAAAACCGCATCGCAGCAAGCTGGCGCCTGACCGTCAATTCTCGCGCGACATCCGTCATCGCCTCACTCGCAGTGTTATTTAGTTTTGCTTATTTTACTGAAGTGACGTATTGACGCATCGTTAGCGAATGAGACAGACCATTTCCGGAGAACGTTTCATTCCAGGATGGCGGACCGGCGCAAGACGTTTTCCGGTTCAGCAGGAAGCCACGGATTGAAGGGTCAGGCCGTCTTGCCTTCCGTGGAACACTATTGGAGCAATCTCCATGGCTTTCCATCACGGGTACATTTTTTACTAAGAGGTCAGCATGACTAACTATTCCGAATCGACGGATGTTACTTTGCTGGATGCGCCTCCCGCGTCGGCTGGAGTCGCCCCCGCGACCTCGCCCGCACCCGCGAAGGGGCCGTTTCCCGCACCCGCTGGCATCCCGACGCAGAAGGCATCCAGGGGAATCCGGTTTGACTTCAACCTTGGCTGCAGGATCACGCTGCCCGACGGTAAATGGCGCATCCGTTTGCGCGATCTCGATACCGGCAACGTCCTGTTTGAAACCGCAATTGGGGCCGGCGCGGTGTCGAGCGCCAAGAAGTACTACGTGCGCTTTGGGATCGAGGTCTGGGATCAGTCGCATGGCGACGGCCTGCGCGTCGTGGATCACACCTACGACGCGAAGAGCCGGCCTGTGCTGATTCAGTTCCCCGTCGGCACGCTAGGCGACATCATCGGCTGGTTCCCCTATGCAGTGAAATTCCAGCAGCAGCATGGCTGCCGGTTGACCTGTGCGATGTCCGGCGTACTCATTCCCCTATTCGAGGAGGCCTATCCGGACATCCAGTTCATCACACCGGAAGAAGTCAAGCCCGAACAGTACTACGCGACTTATAACATCGGACTGTTCTTTGATGACGCGTCGTCCGAATGGCAGCCATGCGATTTCCGGCAAGTCGGATTGCATCGAACCGCCGGCCACATCCTCGGTGTAGATGCTGCGGAGCAGGCGCCTCTGCTGGCCCTCGAAGACGACAGCCGGCCGATCCCCGAGCGCTATGTCTGCATAGCAGCGCAAAGCACGACGCAGTGCAAATACTGGAACCACCCAACTGGTTGGCGGGAGATCGTCGAATTTCTCAGGGCACGCGGCTACCGGGTGATTTGCATTGACCAGAAGCCGACACATGGTCACGGGATCGTATGGAATCACATTCCCTACGGCGCGGAGGATCAGACCGGCGATCAGCCGCTCACCGAGCGGGCGCGCTGGCTCAAGCATGCCGACTTCTTCATCGGACTCTCGAGCGGGCTGTCCTGGCTGGCGTGGGCGGCAGGTACGCCCGTCGTGCTGATCAGCGGCTTCTCAAGTGCGGCCAACGAATTTTCGACACCGTATCGGGTGATCAATTACCACCCCTGCAACAGTTGCTGGAACGACGCACGCGTGCGCTTTGACCACGCCGATTTTTTGTGGTGCCCCCGACATGCGGGGACGCCACGTCAATTCGAATGCACCCGTCTGATTACGCCGGAGCAGGTCAAATCGATGCTACGCCGGATCCCTGGGTTTTTCGAGTCTGACAGTTAAATCGACTGACTTAATACGTTGTCCATATTACGTCAGATAGACGGAAGTGGCGGCCGGAGCAGTGATCACAGCCGGCTCTCGAGTTGTAGTTTTACCCAAGCCCTCTTCGCTATCGAACCAACGGAGAGTTTACGACGCTTCTCGTTTTGCAACGGATAGAAGTGACGGTCTCGTGATAGAGCACGCCGCGGGGTGGCAGCGCCATCGCCCCCTTTGTCAGAGCTTTCGAGTATGCGCACGCAATGGAGAATCCTTCATGAAACCGATCACTTACCGTCGCACGTTCTGTGTCCATACGTTCGGCCGCCGCACACGGCGGCTCCCACGCTTGACGTCCCTACTGCTTGCGAGCGTCATTGTTCATGTCTGGATCGCGCCACCGGCGATGGCGCAATGCGTCGTTTCATGCGTCGTTTCGTCCGGGGTGACAAGCACAGGGGTGTCCGTGCCGGCGGGCGCTACCCAGTTCGTCCTCAGCGGCGGCACGGCCTCCGGCACCGTCGTTAACAGCGGTGGCACTCAGGATGTCACGGGCGGCTCGGCTGGCGGCACCCTCGTTGACAATGCCGGCACCCAGCAGGTCGTCAACGGCGGCAGCGCCACCAGCACCATGGTCGACGGCGGCACCCAAACCGTGGCCAGCAGCGGGACCGCCGTCAACAACACCATCAACAGCGGCGGCAGCGAGTACGTCGGCAGCGGCGGCACCGCGAGCGTCACCACGGTCAATAGCGGCAGCTATCAGGACGTCTACGGCGGCCACGCCGTCAGCACCACCGTCAATAACGCGGGTACCCAGCAAGTCCTCGGCGGTGGTTCGGTCACCAGCACCACGGTCTACACCGGTCTCCAATACGTGGGCAGCGGCGGCTCGGCCACCGACACGGTGGTCAATGGCACCGGGACTGCTGCTCAGGTGGCCGATGCAGTGGCACTGGTAGCCGGAGGACTGCATAACCCAAGCCAGTTTTCGGTGTCCGTCATTCCCGCGACCGCAGATAGCATTACGGTGACGGTCAACTCCGGCGGGACAGTCAGCAGTGCCACGATCAACGCTGGCATCCAGTACATCGACGACGGTGGGTCGGCCACCAGCAACACGATCATTGCCGGCGTCCAGGTCATCAACAACAGCGGCACGGCCAAAAACAACACCATCACCGCCGGCATCCAGTTGATCAACGGCAGCGGTACGGCGAATGACACGACGATTACCGCGGGCGTTCAGGTCATCGACACGGGGGGCGCAGCGACCAGCACCACGCTTAACGCGGGCTATCAGGTCATTGCCTTTGCCGGCTCTGCCACCAGCACCACACTCAACACGAGCATCCAGCAGATCCTCTACGGCGGCACGGCCATCGACACCACGATCAACAACAGCATCCAGGATATCGGCTACGGTGGCACGGCGATCAGTAGCACAGTCAATTCCGGCATCCAGTACGTCGACAGCGGCGGCACCGCAATCGTCACTACCGTCAACAATGGTGGCAACCAGGACGTCTACGGCGGCAGCGCCATCAGCAACACCATTGGCGGCGGCGGCACGCAGACCGTGATCAGTGGCGGCACGGCCACCAGTAGCACGATCAGCGGCGGCGCCCAGTACGTCAGCGACGGTGGCACCGCGAACATCACGACGGTCAACAACGGTGGCACGCAGACCGTGATCAGTGGCGGCAATGCCACCAGCAACACCATCAGCAGCGGCGGCACGCAGACCGTGGCCAGCGGTGGCACGGTCACCAGTAACACGATCAGCGGCGGCGCCCAGTATGTCTACAGCGGTGGCAGCGCAAACCTCACCTCGGTTGGCAGCGGCGGCTACCAGAACGTCTTTGGCGGCACCGCCACCGGCAATACGATCAACGGCGGTGGCGTGCAAACGGTGGTCAGCGGTGGTATGGCCAACAGCACGATGCTCAACAGCGGTGGCATCCAGTACGTCGGCGGCGGCGGCACCGTAAACGTCACTAGCGTCAACAGCGGTGGCTATCAGGACGTCTACGGCGGCAGCGCCACCAGCAGCACCGTCAGCGGCGGTGGCACGCAGACCGTGGCCAACGGTGGCACGGCCACCAGCAACACGATCAGCGGCGGCGCCCAGTATGTCGACAGCGGTGGCAGCGCAAACCTCACCTCGGTTGGCAGCGGCGGCTATCAGAACGTCTTTGGCGGCACCGCCACCAGCAATACGATCAACAGCGGTGGCGTGCAAACGGTGGTCAGCGGTGGTATGGCCAACAGCACTATGCTCAACAGCGGTGGCATCCAGTACGTCGGCGGCGGCGGCACGGCAAACGTCACGACCGTCAACAGCGGTGGCCACCAGGACGTCTACGGCGGTAGCGCCACCAGCAACACCATCGGCAGCGGCGGCACGCAGACCGTGGCCAGCGGCGGCACGGCCACCAGCAACACGATCAGCGGCGGCGCCCAGTATGTCGACAGCGGTGGCAGCGCAAACCTCACCTCGGTTGGCAGCGGCGGCTATCAGAACGTCTTTGGCGGCACCGCCACCGACAATACGATCAACAGCGGCGGCGTGCAAACGGTGGTCAGCGGTGGTACGGCCAACAGCACGATGCTCAACAGCGGTGGCATCCAGTACGTCGGCGGCGGCGGCACGGCAAACGTCACGACCGTCAACAGCCGTGGCCACCAGGACGTCTACGGCGGCAGCGCCACCAGCAACACCATCAACAGCGGCGGCGTGCAAACGGTGGGCAGCGGTGGTACGGCCAACAGCACGATGCTCAGCAGCGGTGGCATCCAGTACGTCCACAGCGGCGGCACCACCAACCTCACCACGGTCGGCAGCGGCGCTTATCAGGACGTCTACGGCGGCACCGCCACCAACAACACGGTCGACAGCGGCGGTGTACAGACAGTGGCGCGCGGCGGCACGGTGTACAGCACGAAGCTCGACGGCGGCGTTCAGTACGTCAACAGCGGGAGCACCGCCAACACCACCAAGGTCAACAACGGCGGCTACCAGCGCGTGAACAGCGGTGGCACCGCCATCGGCACCACGCTCAAGAACGCCGGAACACAGTCCGTCGCCAGCGGCGGCATGGCAAGCATGACCGCGATCAACAGCGGAGGCCATCAGATGGTCAGCTACGGCGGCACCGCCGTCAGCACCACCATCAACAAGGGCGGCGAGCAAACCGTGGCGAGCGGCGGCACGACAAGCAATTCCACCGTCAACAGCGGCGGCTATCAGTATGTCGACGGTACGGTCATCAGCGCCACGGTGAACAGCGGCGGCACGCTCGAGATCGGACAAGGCAGTCCGTCCGGAAATCTTGTCGGCAACGCGGCTAATAACGGCGCGGTGATGTTCGATCTCGCCGGCACGTATATGTATAGCGATGCCGTCAGCGGCAGCGGCGCCCTTGTCCAGGAAAGCAGCGGCATGGTGATATTGAATGGCGTGAACTCCGGATTCAGCGGCACGACGAACGTCATGTCGGGCACGCTCGAAGTCGGCGACAGCGCCCACCCCACCGCTTCGCTCGGCGGAAACGTGGTGGTCGACCCGGGCGGCACGTTGCGCGGCTATGGCACGATCGGCGGCAATGTCGTCAACAGCGGCACCGTCATGCCTGGCGGCTCGATCGGCACGACGACAATTGGCGGCAACTACACGCAGGCGCCGACCGGGACGCTGACGGTCGAAATCAGTCCGACCGCCAACTCGCGGTTGAGCATCCTGGGCAATGCGACACTGAATGGCACGCTGGGAATTGTCTACGATGCCGGCACCACGGCGTACGCGCCGGGAACGATCAAGATCCTGACTGCCTCCTCGGTGAGTGGCACGTTCACGTCGCCGCCCACGAATACGCTCGAACCGGGCGCGAGTTTCCAATATGTGACGCCATCGGTCAGCTACAAACCGACCGAAGTCGACCTTGTTCTTGCACCGATCAACACCAGCATCTTCACGGCCACCGGCTCGGCCGCGTCGCAGAGCGCCCAGTCGATGAACGCAACGGTGCTGGAACGCCTCCGTGTGCTGTGCCGCGACGGCAACGCAGCCGACTGCACGGGTAACGGCGATTCACTCTGGATCAAGGCGGACGGAGACTATGAGCGGATCGATAGCGGGACGGTGTCAGGCTTCTCCGCGCATCAATACGGCTTCGTCGCTGGCTACGATCATCAGATCGGGGTCTATACCGTGGGCGGTACCGTCGCCTACAGTCACTCAGACGTGAGCGAAAGCTCGACGCCCGACACCGGCACCGTGGATAGCCTGCGTTCGTCGATCTACGCCGCGACCTCGATGGGTTCGGTCAATCTGGGCGCAACGGTGGGTCTGGGTTACGACTTCCTCGCTCAGAAACGGCCTTTCAATCTCGGGCAAACGGAAACGGCGACGGGTGACCACAACGGCTTCGAAGTGACCGCAGCGGCGCAGGCAAGCATGCCAACCCCAGCGCTTGGCGGCTTCAGGCTGATCCCGAGCGCCGGGATCCGTTACGCGTATTTCCACGGCGACGCGTTTAGCGAATCGGGGGCCGGCGGGCAAGACCTGTCAGTCGGAACCGACAACATCCAGAGCGTGCAGCCGTATGCCGAACTGGCATTGAAGTACGCCTTCGGTAGCGTGACGCGGCCCGCGACTCTGGAAATGAAGGTGGGCTATGCGCGAGAGCTTGGGACTACGAATCGTGCGGTGTCGGTGAGTGCGCAAGACGGCACCCTGTTCACCGGTTACGGGGCGACCCTGCCGAAGAACCTGGTGACGGCCGGCTTTGCGCTGACCGTACAGGCTACCAAGGCACTTCAGATCTCCGCGGGCTTTGACACATTGCTCGACACCGATCACGCATCCGTCAAAGCCGGGAGCGTGAAGCTGAACTACCGGTTCTGATGAGGGCAAAGCGTGCTCGGCAAATGACGGGGATTTCGTGCGAACCGATGACCATCCAGGGCCCTTCATCACGCGACACACCCTGCGGGGTGACGTGATGAACGGCCCGGTCTCCTGCCTCAGTACGCGATCCCCGCATCGAGCCATTGAAATTGAGGGCTGCCATGACAACACCGTTAAGCATTGTGTCGGGGATCGCACTTGGTATGAGCCTCGCCACACCCCGACTCGGCATCGCCGATCCCGTCAACGCCCCACCAACCGAACAGACGCTTGCCCAGCCGCCCGTCAACGCGCCAACCGTGACGCTTGCCGATTCCAACGGTGTGCAACCGACGCCGCGAACCTTCGCGCAGGCGATCGACGACGCGCTACGCCGGCGGGCCGCCGAGGCCGCTGCAGCGCAACCGGCAACGCAGACGTCGGGCGAGACGGTCGCGAACGCGACAGGCGCGACTGCCGTCGACTCAAACGATACGCCACCGCCGACAACGCGCGCGGAGGCCTTCGCTAACGAACCTGCCGCAACCTTCGCGGATTCTGAGGGTACGCAACCGACGATCACTGGCCAGCCGTCCGTCAACGCGCCGCCCCTGACCCTCGGCGCTTCCGACGCTGCCCAACCGTCAACGTCAACGCCAACGCTCGGCCAGGAACTCCTCGACGGGTTCTATTCAAGGATCTATCTTATCGGCTACGGCATCGTGCAGGACCCGGTCAACTCGGGACTCAATCCAGACAATGCTTTAGCGATTCCTCGATATCAGACGGAACTGAACTTCAGGCCTGATTTCGATCTGAATTTCCGTCAGTTCGAATTTGGCATCAAGCCCCGCTTCACGACTTCATGGAGCAGGGTGCAAAACGGCGTCGATGCCAACACCGACACGACGACGGCTACCGCATACATCAATGAATGGATTGCCCGCTATCGCGTAACGAATCAGCTGTTAGTGAGCTATGGACGCGAAAACCTGCAGTGGGGACCGTCCCAACTGCTGTCCCCGTCTAATCCCTTCAACCAGAATAACGGCAAGAACAATCCGGCTATCGAGCAGCCGGGACAGGACTACGGCAGGGTCGTCGTCATCCCGAACTCCTCCTGGACCCTGTCGCTGATCGCGAACACCGGGGTTGGCCGTCTCGAAGATAGTGGCGAGGAAACCGGTCCGTTCCACAAGGCGTATGCCGCGAAGCTGGATTACACCGCGGACAGGGGCTATTTCTCGGTGATCGCGTCCAAACGCGAGACGACGCCCTACAGGATCGGCTATTTCGGTGGCTGGACCGTTTCCGACGCCCTGCTGACGTATTCGGAAGGCAGCGTAGCGGTATCGCACAATTCGTCCACACCGCGCACCGATTACGACATACTCGTCGGCGCCGCGTACACGCTTGCAGCCGGCCCCACCATTACCGTCGAGTATTTTCATCACAACATCGGTTGTAACGGTTCGCAGATCGATCGGTGCGTATCGCCAGCGAACCTCGATCCAACCAATCCTTTACCCCGCAGAGACTACGTCCTCCTGCAGTATGTCGATACCAAGATCTTCCATAACCTCAACCTGACGGTGCGCGTTATCCAGGATATTAACGACCACTCCACTGAACTCGTCTCCGATCTCGAATACGAAGTGGGTGAGAACTGGCAGCTGTATCTGGTTCCGTCCGTCACACGCGGACCGAGCAGTAGCGAGTTTGGCAGCCTGTTGCGGTATTCCGTGTTTGCCGGCGTTGCGTTCACATTCTGACGCCGCGCGAGAAAAGGTCATCGAGATATGCCCAAAATGCCCCTTCCCCTTCCTCCTCCCCCAACGCCGGCGCCCGACGCGCCACCCGAGGCGCCGCCCCATGAATACACGATCGACGAACTTGCACGTGTTGCCAACAGCACCGTCCGTAACGTGCGCGCGTATCAGGATCGCGGCCTCCTCGCGCCGCCGAAACGGCGTGGGCGCGTCGGCGTCTACGACGACAGGCACCTCGCGCGACTCAAACTCATCAACTATCTGCTCGCGCGCGGCTACACCCTCGCGAACATCCTGGATCTGATCACGGTCTTCTACGAGGGACACGACTTGCGTTCGATCCTGGGGCTCGGACCGGAGAACGACAACGACGGGTCGGGCGAACATCCGGACCAGGATCCGCTAGGCGAACTCGAGCAGATGTTCGGTGATAAGGCGTCGCTAACGATGCTCGCCAAAGCGGTCGATCTTGGACTGCTGGAGCGCAACGGTCCGCCCTCTGCTGCGACGAGTCCCGCCGCGCTCGCGGAGCTGCTCGATGCTGTGCGCGTCGTGCGCCCGCATTTCACAGCCATCGCAAAGTCGCTGGTGGACCTGGTCATCCGCCAGCTCGCCCGCTATGATGCCGACCCACTGCGACCGGCCGCCGACACGCCCATGCTCATCGAGGCGATCTGGCGGATTTGGCCACTCGGTATGGTGCTCGTCGAAAGTGAAATGAACCGGGCACTCAAGGAAGTCTCCGACGCCTATCTGGCCGACCGCGTCGCGGCCATTTTTGAAACGCTCAGCGTGAGGTAGCGCTTCGCGTGTTCGACTCCCATGCGATCCTGCTCCACCTGGCCGCCACGCATCGCAGGTTCTTGCCGGCCACGCCGTCAGAAGATGCGGAAATGCTCTCATGGCTGCTGTTCGTCGCGACCGGCCTGTCGCCCTTCTCGGGCCAGGCGGTGCACTTCCAGCACCACGCGCCGGAGCCGCTTGCGCACCGGACAGAACCGCATAGGCTCTACGGCAGGCGCAGCCCACACCTCTCACCGCCCGCTTTCAATCTCCGGCATCGGCGCGAATAGCGCGTCGAGATCGTCGTCCGAGAACTTGGCGGCGCCGGCCGCGTCTTCGGAGAGAATGCTGTCGGCGAGTCCCGCCTTCTGCTCCTGTAACGCCACGATCTTTTCTTCGATGCTGCCCGCGGCAATCAGCTTGTAGACGAACACAGGCTTGTCCTGCCCCAGCCGATGCGCGCGGTCGGTCGCCTGATTCTCGGCGGCGGGGTTCCACCACGGATCGTAGTGAATCACCGTATCGGCGGCGGTCAGATTCAAGCCCACGCCGCCTGCCTTCAGACTGATCAGGAACAGCGGCACCTCGCCCTGCTGGAAACGCTCGACCGGCGTGATGCGGTCCGCCGTGTCGCCGGTCAGGATCACATAGGGAATCGCGGCTTCCTCGAGCGCTTCGGCAATCAGCGACAACATGCCGGTGAACTGCGAGAACAGCAGCACGCGCCGTCCTTCCTCGATCAATTCAGGCAGCATCGACAGGAGCAAATCGAGCTTGGCCGAGCGCGTAACGCGCGCCCCCCTTTCGGCTTTGTCCGCTTTGTCCGCTTTGTCCGCTTTGCCGCGCCGCTCATTGCCGCGCTTCTCGCCAGGTTCGCCCTGCTTCTCGTCCACCTGGATTTTCCGCACGAGGCGCGGATCGCAGCAGACCTGGCGCAGCTTGAGCAAGGCGTCGAGCACGATAATGTGGCTGCGCGCGAGGCCCTGCGCGCTGACCGCCGCACGCACCCTCTCCTGCATCGCCGTGCGCACTGTTTCGTAGAGATCGCGCTGCGCGCCTTCCAGATCGACCGAACACAAAATGGTGGTCTTGGCCGGCAACTCCTTCGCGACCTCGTCCTTACGCCGGCGCAGCATGAACGGCCGGATGCGGCGGGCCAGCAGCGCGCGGCGCACACCGTCGCCGTTTTTCTCGATGGGATTGCGCCAGCGTTTGGTGAAATCTTTCTGGCTGCCGAGAAAGCCCGGCAACAGAAAATCGAATTGCGACCACAGTTCGCCAAGGTGATTTTCCAGCGGCGTCCCCGTCAAACACAGCCGATGCCGCGCGCGCAACCCGCGGATCGCCTGCGCGGCTTTGGTCGTTGCATTCTTGACGTATTGCGCCTCGTCGAGGATCAGCAGGTGGTAGTCATGCTCGGCGAGCACCTTCTGATCGCGCCACAGCAGCGCGTAAGTCGTGAGAATCAGTTCGTGCTCGCCGATCTGTTCGAAGCGCTCCTTGCGCTGCGGGCCGTTCAGCACCAGCACGTTCAGTTCGGGCGCGAAGCGGCGCGCTTCCTCGCGCCAGTTGTGCACGAGCGTGGTCGGCACGACGATCAGCGCGGGACGGTCGAGCCGCCCCGCTTCTTTCTCCGCGAGGATGTGCGCGAGCGTCTGCACGGTCTTGCCGAGACCCATGTCGTCGGCGAGCACGCCGGCCAGATCGTGTTCGCGTAGAAACTGCATCCAGTCCAGACCCTGCTGCTGATACCCGCGCAACTCCGCTTTCAGGCCACGCGGCACCGGCACCTCATGCAAGCCCGGGCCAGCCTGCAGACGGCGCGCCAGTTGGCGAATCGAATCGTCGCCCTGGAATTGCCAGCGGCCCGTGCTGTTCAATGCTTCGAGCCGGCCCGCATCGACGGACGGCACGCGCAGCGGCGCGCCTTCCGCTAACGTGCCGCCCAAGGCGTCGAACAGGTCGACCAGCACGCGCACCACCGGCTTCAACCGGTCGGCGCGCAGACGCAGACGTTTGTTTTCTTCGGTCTTCAGCTCGATCGGCTCGTCGTCGGCGATGGCTTCGAGCTTGCCGCCGAGCCAGCGCCGGTCGCGCCGGAACAGATCGGCAAGCAGCGGCTCGAGCCGCACGTTGCGCTCGCCGATGCGGATGCCCATCTCCAGATCGAACCAGCCGTCGCCCGCCTGCTGCGCGGTGCCTTCGATCGCATCGATCTCGATGACGTTGTAGCGGAATTGCGGCGCCATCGTCACGCGCCAGCCTTGGCTCACGAGGTCAGGCACGGCGTCGTTGACGAAGGCGGACCAGGATTCGGCATCGGGCAGGCCGAGCATCGTATCGGGCAAAAGCCGCGATGCGTACACACGGCTCGTCGGCACTTTCTGCAGCCCGGTCTTGCGCAGTTCGAGCAAGCGCTTCTTCTCGGCCTCGTAGCGCCGGCGGATATGGATGACGTCGCCGCCCGGCATCGGCACAAGCGTGACGCTGCTGTCGACATTGATGCTGACGCCGTCGTAATCGAAGCTGACGCCGGCCAGCTCAACGGCCTCGGCTTTGCGTTGCCCCGTCTTGCCCGCAGACGGTAGCGCATGGCTATTGAGCGTAAGCACCGGCACGGGATCGACGTCGATCACGCGGATCGAGGAGGCGTCGTGCGTGGGCGGCAGCGGCAAGTCGGGCGCGATCTCGCGCAGCACCGCGGCGACGAGCGGCGCTTCGGCTAGCGAGATCGGCGGCATGGCAAGGTAATCGGGCAACTGCTGGAACGGCAGTGACGATTCGACGATGCCCGCTTCATTGGCGATGCCGTCGACGTACCAGACCGGCTCGGTGGGCAGCACCATGGTGGCGCGCGGCTCGGTGCGCAGCACGGGCCGCAGGCGTTCGTCCGCCAGCGGCTCCCATTCGATCCGTCCGGGCCGGTCGGCGCCGCGCGACAGCGGAGTCGGCCCCTCGTGACCCGGCGCCGGCTTGAACTCGAAGAACAGGCGACCCGTGGCGATCAGTTTTTGCAGCATCTCCGCGCCGCTCGTGCCGCGCAGAATGAACTGCCCGAAGTCCTCGCGCGAGCGGCCGAGCCACAGGCCGCGCAGGATCGACAGGTCTTCGTCGGAGACGAATCTGGGTTGCTTGAGCAGGGCCGCTTCCACATTGCCCCACGGCTCGTCGACTTCGACAATCGTGCCGTCCGGCTTACAGCGCGCCCGGTACAACACCACCTCATGGCGCAGGTGGAACCTGGACCAGTTCAGGAGATAGGCCAGCGTTTGGGTGCGCGCGGCGGCCGCCTTCTGGGCGACCGCATCGGCGGCCTCGGCGCGCGCGCGAAAACGCTCCAGCCAGCTGACCAGTTCGGGACGCACGCCAGACGGCGACTGCGCTGTCGCTCCTCCGGACGGCATCTGCGGGTAGCCGCCGAACGGGTGCTCATCGGCGCCGATATCGACGCGGGTGATGTGGTCCATCTCGTCGTGATACTCGAGCTCCGCGAGCAGCAGCGCGGCGACATGCTTGCAGTTGCGGCCGACCGGGCAGCTGCAGTCGCCCTGCGCCCACGGTGAACCGCCATCGGTACGAAATCGCACTCGCGTGCGGTAGGGTTGGCGTTGCGTGCCTTGTACATCGCCGCTTAGCGTGTCGCCGCGCCACTCCACCTTCGTGACTGCGCCAACCGAGCGCGCCTTGGCGACGGTGTGGTCACCCAGCCATTCCGTAATCCGTTCCCGATCGAAGAAAACTGACGACATCAGGGTCCATTCCTTTTCAAGCCGGCGAAGGCGACGATGCGTGGACACGGAAGCCGCGCGGCAGGCGATGAATGGCGACTGCCCGCGCAGTTTCGGTCCAGCATGGATTGCCCGTGGTAACCCGCCATTTTACGCGTTGGACGCAATCGGCTGTGGCGACGGCTTTGAGGGCTGAGAAAGGCGTCGAAAGCGCGGCCGGGACTGGTTCGCCTGACTCGCCGGCCGATCAGCGGCCCGACTTCTCAGGGCGCAGCGCCTGTCGGCAGGTTGGCATGATCACCGTTTCCCGCATCCGGCGCGGCACCGCCTTGCGCAGGCGCTCCGACGCTCACTTCCAGCCCCGCCGCAGCAAACACCTGAGCGAGCGAGGGAGCCGGCGCCTCGTCGGTGACCAGCAGATCGGCCGCATCCGGGCCGAAAGCGTGCACCAACGCGCTATGACCGAATTTCGCGTGATCCGCCGCCACCACGCGCCGCTCGGCCTGCGCAAAGGCCGCGAGCGAAAACGCCACGTCGGCGGGCAGCGCATCCATGAAACGGCCCTGCATGTCGATTGCGGTGACCGAGACGATCGCGTAGCGCACGTGGAACTGACGCAGGAAGGTCAACACGCTGTCGCCGAAAGCGGCGGAGTCGTCGGCGCGCAGCTCGCCCCCCGCGATGAACACCCGATTGCCGTTGCGCGGCGCCAGCAGGCGGGCCACTTCGATGGAATGGGTCACCACCGTGAGCCGCGAGCGCGCGCAGAGTGCCTGGGCGATATGCAGGCAGGTCGTACCGCCGTCGAGAATCAGCGAGTCGCCGTCGCGCACGAGTTCGCCGATGCGCGCGCCAATCGCCTGCTTGCCCTTGCGGCTTGCCACCATGCGCCGCTGGAACGGCGGCTCGTCGAGACGCTCGGGCAGCATGATGCCGCCATGGACCTTGATGAGCAGGCCATCGGCGATTAGTGGCTTGATATTGCGGCGAATGGTCTCGTCGGAAACTTTGAAGCGGCCGGCGAGATCACTGATCGTACAGGTGCGCTGCTCGCGGACGAGCCTCAGGATTTCGGCTTGGCGTTGGGTGGAGAACATAGGATGGAGACCGGGATGACGGCACCCAGTCTAGCAAACACCTCATAGTTCACCAAGAAATCCCAACGAACTCCCATACAAACCCACATGCGGCGCACTGAAGTTCAGCCCGCCCTCACTTCCGCCAGCAGCTCCGGGTGCCGATCCAGCACCTTCAACAGCTTGATAAGCGCGAGCGGTGGCCTGGTCTTGCCATTCTCGTACCGCGAAAAAGCGTTCACCCCGCCGCCGAAAATTTCTGCTGCCTCGCGCTGGTCCAGATCAAGCTTCTTGCGTACGGCGGAAATGAAGGCGGGATCCACTTGCGATGCATTCACCTCTTTGTTGAAGGCCAGCATCATTTGACCCGTGCGGGTCGCCTCGTCCATGTCGAGCACCGCCTCTTCGCATGCCGGGCAATAGTCGCCAGTGACGGCCTCGAAGATGGCCGTCTCCCCCTTGTAGACATAGCGCATATTGCGCGTATCGCGCACCAGTTCGGCCGCTCCGCAGTTCGGACATTTCATGCTCAGCACTCCTTGAATGACACGACGAGGACGTCATCGACCACCGTCAATTTCAAATAGACCATGCCTGCTTCAGTCACGGCGCAGTAGACGTCCTGCCAGACCCGGTGATCCGCGTACGTGGTCATGCTTTTTCTGAATTGGCGCCGATCAAGCGACATCAACGTTTCGACGATTGCTGCAGGTCCGAGGCCGAGTGCCGCAGCCCCAATCACGGCCGATTTCGTGATTCTGACCTTCCCTGCGCGCACCAGGCCCTGGACATCTGCCAATTTGCAGTGAGGCGTATTTTTTTCCACTCTGGCCTCCGATCGATATTAACCTACTTGGTTACAAAAAGGTAGCGCCGCCGTCTCTTGCCGACGCATCCGCGACCTCCTTTGATCCCAGATCAGCCAAATCGATCGTTGCTTTTTGCCAAATTTTGTTGCAATCTACGCGCGTTAATTCAACTCATTTCCACAAATGTCCACATCCATTCCAGCCCACGCCCGCGTCGTCATCATCGGGGGCGGCATCGTCGGCTGTTCGGTCGCCTATCACCTCACCAAACTGGGTTGGACCGATGTGGTTCTGCTCGAACAGGGTCAGTTGTCGTGCGGCACGACCTGGCACGCAGCCGGCCTCGTCGGCCAACTGCGCGCGCAGGAAAGCATGACCAGGCTGATCCGCTATTCGACCGCGCTCTACGCCGAACTCGAAGCCGACACCGGCCTTGCAACCGGCTGGAAGCAATGCGGCTCGCTCTCGGTGGCCCGCACGGCCGAACGGATGACCCAACTCAAGCGCACCGCCGCCGTCGCGCGCGCCTACGGCGTAGCGTGCGACGTGATCAGCCCGCGGGAAGCCGGTGAACTATGGCCAGTGATGCGCACCGACGACCTGCTCGGCGCCGTCTGGCTGCCCGGCGACGGCAAAGCCAATCCCACCGATCTGACCCAGGCGCTCGCCCGCGGCGCCCGCACGCGCGGCGCGCGCATCGTCGAAAACACCCGCGTCACGGCGATTCATACGCGCACCGCGCTCGAAGACAAGGCAAACGGCACGACCGGCGCGCGCGAAGTCAGCGGCCTCGCGTGGCGCAACAAGGACGGCGAAGAAGGCACAATCGGCGCGGATATCGTCGTGAATTGCGCAGGCCAGTGGGCCAAGGCGGTCGGCCGCCTGTGCGGCGTGACCGTGCCGCTGCACTCGGCCGAGCATTACTACATCGTCACCGAGCGCATTGCCGGCGTGCATCCAGACCTGCCCGTGATGCGCGATCCGGACGGCTTCATCTATTTCAAGGAGGAAGTTGGCGGCCTCGTGATGGGCGGCTTCGAGCCGAACGCGAAGCCGTGGGGCATGAACGGCATCCCGGACAATTTCGAATTCCAGTTGCTGCCCGACGATTGGGATCAGTTCGAAATCCTGATGGAAAATGCACTGCAGCGCGTGCCCGCACTCGAAACAGCGCAGGTGAAGCAGTTCTACAACGGCCCGGAGTCGTTCACGCCGGACAACAACTTCATGCTCGGCGAAGCGCCGGAGTTGCGGCGCTTTTTCGTCGGCGCGGGGTTCAATTCGATGGGCATCGCGTCGGCGGGCGGTGCGGGCATGGCGCTCGCCGAATGGATCGTCGCAGGCGAACCCACGATGGACCTGTGGCCGGTCGACATTCGCCGCTTTGCGCGCTTTAACGGCAACGACACCTGGCTGCACGATCGCGTGAAGGAAACCCTCGGCCTGCACTACGCCATGCCCTGGCCGAACCGCGAACTCGATTCCGCTCGCCCGTTCCGCCGCTCGCCGCTCTACCCGATGCTGCGCGACCAGGGCGCGAGCTTCGGCAGCAAGATGGGTTGGGAGCGTCCGAACTTCTTCGCGCCAAGCGTGGCCGAAGCAAAGATCGACTACGCCTTCGGTCAGCAGAACTGGCTGCCATGGAGCGGCGCCGAGCATCGCGCCTGCCGCGAAGGCGTGGCGCTGTTCGACATGACCTCGTTTTCGAAATTCCTCGTGAAGGGGCGCGACGCGCAAAGCGTGTTGCAAGGCATCGTCACCAACGATGTTGCCGTGCCGACCGGCACCACCGTCTACACCGGGATGCTCAACGAGCGCGGCACCTACGAGTCCGACTTCACGTTGACCCGCCTCGTCGACGATCAATACCTGATCGTCTCCGGCTCGGCGCAGACCACACGCGATTTCGACTACATCGAAAAGTCGATCCCGCACGACAAGCACTGCGCGCTAGTCGACGTCACCGGCCAATACGCGGTGCTGGCGGTGATGGGCCCGCGCTCGCGCGAGCTGCTGCAGAGCATCTCGAAGGCTGACTGGAGCAACGCGGCATTCCCGTTCGGCCAGAGCCGTGAAGTGGATATCGGCTATGCGACGGTGCGCGCCACGCGACTCACCTACGTGGGCGAACTCGGCTGGGAACTGTACGTGCCGGTCGAATTCGCCGCGGGGGTCTACGAGACGCTGCAGGCGGCAGGCAAACCGTTCGGCCTCGTCGACGCGGGCTATTACGCCATCGATTCGCTGCGCATCGAGAAAGGCTACCGCGCATGGGGCCGCGAACTGACACCGGACTCCACCCCGTTCGAAGCAGGCCTCTCGTTCGCCTGCAAGCTCGATAAAGACATTCCGTTCCGTGGCCGCGAAGCCTTGCTGAAACTGCGCGCGGAGCCGCTGCGCCGACGCATGGCCATACTCACCGCCGACGGCGCCGCCGATCGCATGCTATGGGGCGGCGAGGCGATCCTGCGCGACGGCAAGCCAGTCGGCTTCGTCAGCTCGGCCGCCTTCGGCCATACGCTCGGCTGCCCGGTGGCGATGGGCTACATCAACAATCCGGACGGTGCCGCGGACACGGCGTATCTGAGCAGCGGCCGCTACGAGATCGACGTGGCCGGCGACCTTCTGCCTGCCACCGTGCATCTCAAAGCACCCTACGACCCGCGCTCAGAACGTGTCAAAAGCTGATCGAACCGGAACCGCTCCTGCCCCACCTTGAAAACAGCTACATCCTGAAGCTGTCGTGTCCCGATCGGACAGGTATCGTGCACGCGGTTTCGCATATGGGGCAGGACGCCGTGGCGCCGGTCGGCGGTCACTCGGATACGCGCCCGGTCAGTGCGGACAGTTCGGTGCTTTTAAGGGATCCGCCCCTGTGTTCAACTTTAGTACACGAGGGCACAGATAACGAATAGTTTCGAGAGGGGCGCGTCGCCGATGCCCCCTCCCCGGACTATCGTTGCGTGATGAACTTGGCGCTTACGTACCCGTCGAACGTCTCACTACCGCCCTCGACACCAATGCCACTATCTTTAATGCCGCCGAATGGCGTCTCGGGCAGTGATATCCCGAAGTGGTTGATGTTTACCATTCCGGCTTCGATGGCGTTGGAGACGTACGTTGCGGTGTGCAGCGACCCCGTGAACACGTAGGAGGCCAGACCAAACGGAAGGCTATTGGCACGACGGATCCCTTCGTCGACGTCCTTGAAACGAACGATCGGCGCGATCGGGCCAAACGGCTCTTCACGCATCAGCTTTGCGCTGTCGGGCAAGTCCGTAATGAGAGTAGGTGGAAAGAAATGGCCTGTACGCTGCAGCGGTTCGCCACCGAAAAGCACTTTACCTCCCAGGCGTCTCGCATCCTCCACAAAAGCTGACATCGCCGCGACGCGCCGCTCGTTGGCCACCGGCCCCATGTTGACGTTGGCCTGCAGACCGTCATCGACTTTCACAGATGCGAGGGTATCCAAAAATATCGAAACGAACTCATCGTACGCGCCCTCCTGTACAAAGAAGCGCGTCGGAGAAACACAGACCTGACCTGCATTGAGGACCTTGAGTTTGGCAAGCATCTTTGCCGCCCGGGGAACGTCACTATCGTCGAAGACGAGAACTGGCGCATGCCCACCGAGCTCCATGGTCACTCGTTTCATGTGGCTCCCTGCCAAGGCGGCCAACTGTTTGCCGACTTCGACGGAGCCGGTAAAAGAAATCTTGCGGACGATCGGAGACGTGATAAGCCGATGCGATATTTCGGCAGGCTTGCCCCATACGATGTTGAGACAACCTTTGGGCAATCCGGCATCGTGAAACAGCCGCGCAATCGCCATAATCGCGCTTGGCGACTCTTCGGGTCCCTTCAATATGAGCGTACATCCGGCGCCCAAGGCAGCCGCGACTTTCCGAATAGCCTGGTTAAAGGGGAAATTCCACGGCGTGAACGCCGCACACACGCCAACGGGTTCGTGGACGACAATCTGCCGGATAGATGAATGGCGCGCTGGAATAACTCGGCCGTAGATGCGTCGACATTCTTCCGCGTGCCAATCGACGTGATCTGCGCATGCCAGAACCTCGGCTTTGGCCTCCGCGAGCGGCTTGCCCTGATCCAGCGTGATATTGCGCGCAATCACGTCTACTTCATCCCGAATCCTTGCCCCTACATTCCGGAGAATCGTTGCGCGGTCCATCGCGGACGTCTGCCGCCATGATTCGAACGCGCGATGCGCAGCAGCGATGGCACGGTCCAGGTCCACTTCATCGGCATGCGGGAGATGAGCGATTGTTTCGAGGGTGGAAGGGTTTAGGACGTTCTGACTCGATCGCGGCCCTCCGTCGATGAACTCGCCGTCTATATACAGAGATAACTTTTCATACATAATTTGTAAACCCAGTGACTTTCAAAAGAGATCCAACTTCAGCGCCCCGCGCATGTTGCCATGTTGCTGGTAAGACGTATGCCACGCAAAGGCGCTCTCCAGCAAATGAGGAGTGTGTCCGCCGCGAGTTCCGGCTCTCGTAACGTAGTCACGCAGTGCGTCCCGGTACAACGGGTCAGCGCAATTGGTGATTATCTGCTGTGCCCGTTCGCGCGGCGCAAGGCCTCGTAGATCGGCCAGTCCGTGTTCGGTCACGAGGACGTCAACATCTTGACCGACGTGGTCGACATGCGACACCATTGGCACGATGCTGGAAATGTCACCCCCCTTCGCCAAGGATTTCGTCACGAATACGGACAGGTATGCGTTGCGTGCATAATCTCCCGAACCACCCAGGCCGTTCATCATGTGCGTGCCGCAGACGTGTGTCGAATTCACGTTTCCGTAGATGTCACACTCAAGAGCTGTGTTCACTGCAATGACGCCAAGCCGACGAATGATCTCGGGATGGTTGCTGACTTCCTGCGGCCGCAGGAGGATGCGAGACCTGTACCTCTCGATATCATCAAAAAACCGCGCCTGATATGGTGCAGATAACATGAGCGCCGACGCGCAGGCAAAATCAACACACCCCGCATCCAACAATTCAATTGCACTGTCCTGCAGTACCTCTGAGTACATGCGCAGACCACGATAGCCAGAATCGACCAGCCCATGTAGAACCGCATTCGCAATGGAACCCACACCTGCCTGGAGTGGTTGCAACGACGGTGGCAGCCGCCCTACCCTGACCTCATTTGCAAAAAACTCGCTCAAATGTCCCGCGATCTGCATTGTTTCGGCGTCGGGCGGTTGAATCTGGTTTGGACTGTCACCCTTACGGGTTATAACAATGGCCGCAATCTTCTCGAGATCCACGGGAATATACGGTAGACCAACTCGCTGCTCTGTTGCCGTTAGCGGAATTGGCAAGCGGTGGGCGCGTGGACCCGGTGCGTAAACGTCGTGCAACCCTTCCAGCGTGAGCGGCATGTCAAGATTGATCTCGACAATTACCTGCTTTGCGAGCGACGCAAACACGGCTGAGTTTCCAACCGACATGGTCGGCACAATGCCTGCTTCTGTCACTGCGACGGCTTCGATGATGGCGACGTCCACCGGACCTAGATAGCCGTCACGCAGTTGCTCCGCCATCTCTGAAAGGTGAAGGTCGAAAAACATGACCTCGCCAGCGTTGATCTGATTACGGAGCGTCTTGTCGGACTGGTAGGGCATGCGCCGACGAATGGCCTTAGCCTCAGCTAGCACACCATCGCTGTCGTACCCGCCCGATGCCCCCGTCATCAAATTAATCCGCAGTCCCTCTCGTGCTCGGGCAGCGAGAGCGCGCGGCACAACCTTGCAGTCGCCCGCAGCCCCAAAGCCACTCGTCCCGACAGTCATACCATCATGAATCAGTGACGCCGCCTCCTCGGCTGTCGTTATTTTGCTGCGAAGCAGCGGCAATCGAACACGGTCCTCTAACAATTCAGTCTCCTTTAATCTCGCGTCAGTTCGTGCAGGACGGTATCTGTTCACTGCCCACGAACCGGCAGCTAACGTCGCTCCACGAAAGTGTAGTTAATGTTTTGTCATTCTCAGTACGATTAATTATCATAGAAGGTATTCGATTTTTTCCGACTACAAGCAACAAGCATGTCTATAGATATCCGCGCCCTGCGCTATTTCGTCGAGACTGTAAAACTTGGCAGCTTTACACATGCCGCTGCCGCAGTGTTTGTCACCCAGTCGACAATCAGCAAAATGGTGCGCCAACTCGAGGAGGAGATCGGTCAGCCGCTTTTGATCCGTGAAGGAAGGAAGGTCCACCCCACCGACGTAGGGCGCGTCGTTTATGAACGTGGGTTGCAGGCATTAGGCGTGATCCGCGAACTGCAGCTCGAGGTTGCTGATGTCGCTCGGCTTGGCCGTGGTGAATTGACCGTAGGCATGCCACGAATGGGCAACCTTTTTTTCCCGGCTGTCGTGAGTGAATTTCGACGACGTTACCCAAAGCTTGAGCTATGTCTCGCTGAACATGGGGGTAGCGTTCTCGAACAGAAAATCATCGGCGGCGAACTGGAAGTGGCCGCAACCGTACTGTTTTCGGGTGGCATCCAGGAGAAACTTGCCTCGCGGGTCATCGCGCGTTACGCGATATGCGCAGTCGGCCCTCGGAATGTACCGTGGGCTGGCCGGCCTACCGTGGAGCTCTCCACATTTAAGGACCAGCCGCTGGTTCTCCTCGAGGAAGGATCCGCCTTGACTCGTCGGCTTCGCTCAGCGTTTCGCGAGTTAGACATCGAGCCCCATGTGGTGGCCCAAAGCGGGCATTGGGAATTTCTCGCGGCGTTGTCCGAAGCGGGGCTCGGGACAACATTCTTACCTCAACCATTTCTGGCGCGATTAGACGTCAGTGGGCTTTCGGTTGCACGGGTCACGGAGCCAGAACTGGAGTGGACCCTGGCCAACATCTGGTCACACGACCGCTATTTGTCCCACGCTGCACGCGCGTGGCTAGCATTATGTGCAGAAGTGCTCGATGCGTAATGACCCTTGGGGGAATGGCCCGGCTTCAAGAGACGCGCACGACACCTGCGGTAGGCGACGCACAGGCCCGAAGGGCCTGCAAAGAGGGGCAAGTCCTCGCCTTATAGAAGAAATCCTAACCCTGCCATTTCCGCGCGAGGCGCGGTAGCCAAGGCGTCAACGTCCTCAAGTGTCGCCACTGATTACTTTATTGCGCAGCTCCGTAATCGACGACGTGCCAAGCATCGCCATGTTTCGGTCCACCTCATCTCTGAGCAGCGAGATCGCATGGCGCACCCCAGGAGCGCCACCTACTGCGGCCGCATACATGAACGGTCGACCAACAAATACGAACCGTGCTCCGAGCGCTAACGCCTTGAGCACGTCTCCTCCCCGTCGGATTCCGCTATCCATCATCACAACCGTTTTATGGCCAACGGTGTCACTGATATGAGGTAGGACGCCCAGCGGTTCAACGGCACCGTCTAGCTGGCGTCCCCCGTGGTTAGAAATGATGATTCCGTCCGCGCCAATTTCCGCCGCCTGTCTTGCGTCATCAACATGGAGAATTCCCTTGATAACCAGGTTGCCGCTCCAACGCTGGCGAATTCGTTCAATGTCCCCCCATGAAAGATGATCACGCCCGGTCGTGTCACGGACGGCCGTAGCCGACAGCATCGGTGCACCGCGTGTTGCGAACGAGTTTTCAAAGTGTGGCATACCATGGTTGATCAGCGTCCGCAGAAAGGTGCCCGCCAACCATTTTGGGTGGGAGATGCCATCGATCGCCAGACGCAGCGACGGGCGCAATGGCAACGAGAAACCCGTTCGAACATTATTTTCCCGGTTCGCCCAAACCGGTATATCGACCGTCACAACCAGTGTCGAAAATCCTGCAACCTTGACTCTGTCGATCAGTGCATCGATACGAGCAGTGCCACCCGGGAGGTACGCCTGAAACCATGTGTCCGGCGCGGCGGTTCGGACCGTCTCCATCGGAATGAGCGAGGAACCGCTCATGATTGCGGGGATGTTCTCTTCCTTCGCGGCTGTCGCCAGGACAACGTCGCCTCGATAGGCGGAGATTGCACTAATTCCTATAGGGGCGATTCCGAATGGTGACGCGTACGTCTTCCCGAAGATCGTGGCGGCCTGCGATCGTCGTGACACGTCTACAAGTATCCGAGGCTGGAATTTAAGCTGCTCAAACGCGGTGCGGTTGGCAGTGTGAGAAGTCCCGTCCTCGGCAGCGCCAGCGATATATCCGAACAGCGGGCGCGGCAGAATTTTTCTCGCGGCCAATTCAAAGTCCGCTAGCGACAATAGCTTGCGAAGCCGCGCAGGTACATCGCTCCTGACGCCATATGCAGTCTGATTTGGCGTCCTGCCCTGCGACATATGACTCACTCGTCCACTGTCGACGTCATCTTTCATCTGTTTCTCCACAAAAACGCATCCCACACGATGGCGGCGCGCCACGCGAGGCAGCAGCCTCCAAAAAAATTCACCCTACGAGAACATGCCCCGTTGCCGCATCAGCTCGCGGTGCAACGCTTCGTTCGTTTCGAACGGCGCCCGACCATGGAGGTAGAAGTAGTTGTTCAGAACGACCAGGTCGCCCACCGGTAATACAACTTCCTTTGTGCCGCTCGATGCTTCCATCGACTCGGAAAGGGCGCGAAGGAACGCTGCCTCGTCTCGGTTGGCGGGTTGCACGAACTGGTCGATAAACGAAATCGACAAGCCAAACTCACTTTGGAAGAAGATTGGGCGCTGAACCTTTTCGCTCACGTTTTTCGAACCGGGCGCCTTGTAAAGGAATGGCTTTGTGCCGTAATGGTGATTCACGAACGAGTCGCGCTCCTCCCAATCGTCGAGATGTAGAAACCTCGACTCGCCGCCGAATGCATTATTCTCGGCAAACTTCATCATCAGCAGCCAGTTCGTCGCCTCGCTAACAAAAGTGCCATCGGTGTGCATGGTGAACAGCCGATAAGCCTGACGGAGGTATGAATCGCTATTGTCAGTATGTTTCACAAGGAAACGTGCATAGTAGGTACTCGACATAGCGTCGTGGTTCGACGGACCGAGAACGTGGGCAACGGCCGTGCCGAATTTTACGAAGTCGGCGGGATCGTCTGAAAGACCTTGAAGTCCCACTGTGAAGCCGCCATATCGCCGGTCCTTGGCTAGTTGGATCAACGTTCTGGCGAAGCCCTCACCGAGTCGCCGGATCAGAAGGTTAGCGAGGTGATAGCGCATGAATGGCACATATTCGAGACTTTGAACATCTGAGCTTGCCCCCGAAAAACGAATCCCTTGCTGAGCAGGTAAACTCAAGCAAGGAGAAGAACGATGACAGGCAAGGCAAAGCGGGCACAGTACAC